>NZ_JBFBIK010000060.1:0-43922 GCF_040685555.1 Sphaerisporangium sp. NPDC088356 | reverse complement strand
CGAGGCGCTCGGCCAGGTCGGCCTCGCCGACGTGGCGGGCAAGCGGGTGGCCGGCTTCTCCCTCGGCATGCGCCAGCGCCTCGCCCTGGCGACCGCGCTGCTCGGACAGCCCAAGGTCCTCATCCTGGACGAGCCCGCCAACGGCCTGGACCCGGCGGGCATCCAGTGGCTGCGCGGCTTCCTGAGGTTCCTCGCCGACGACCAGGGCTGCGCCGTGCTGGTCTCCAGCCACGTCCTGGCCGAGGTCGAACAGACGGTCGACGACATCGTCATCATCGCCAGGGGCCGCATGATCCGGCAGGGCACGCTGGCCGAGCTGACCTCGGGAGGCGACCGGGGAGTGCGGGTCGCCGGGGCGGAGGTCGAGCGGCTGCGCCCACGGCTGGAGGAGGCGGGCGGCGTGATCGAATCCCCGGCGAGCGGCGTGCTGCTGGTTCGCGGCGTCCCGCCCGAGACGGTGGGCCAGGCGGCGCTGGACGAGCAGGTGGTGCTGTCGGAGCTGGTCAGGCAGCGCTCCGATCTCGAACAAGTCTTCCTCGAACTCACCGGGGAGCCGTCCGCGCCACCGGCCGCCGCCGACGCGATCTCGGGGAGGGTGTCATGATCCGGCTGGTCAGGGCGGAGCTGCTGAAGGTCTTCACCACCCGCATGGTCTGGGGCATGCTCGCGCTCTCGCTGTGCTTCACCGCCATCGGGCTGGCCGCGCTGAGCTTCCTGTCGGGAAGCCCGGGCGCGCCCTCCCTCACCGAACACGACGGGGTGCGCAACCTCTTCAGCCAGGCGGGCTCCGGGCTCGTCTTCGCCTTCGTCGTCGGCACCCTCGTGATCACCGGGGAGTACCGCTTCCAGACGATCACCTACACCTTCCTGGCGACGCCGCGCCGTGAACGGGTGGTGGCCGCCAAGCTCGTCGCCTGCGCGGTCGTGGGCCTGCTGTTCGGCCTCGCCGGGATCGTGCTGTCGTTCGCCGTCGGGGTCCCGGCGCTCGTGATCAAGGGCGGGAGCCTGTCGCTGATCGGCGGCGACGTGGCGCGGGTCTGCGCCGGGGTGGTCGCCGTGATGGCCCTGTACGCGATCCTCGGCCTCGCCCTCGGGTCGCTGCTGCGCAACCAGGTGGCCGCCATCGTCGTCGGCGTCGCCTGGGTCTACGTCCTCGAAAGCCTGCTGGTGGTGTTGCTGCCGAGCGTCGGAAAGTGGCTCCCCGGCGGGGCCGCCCAGGCGGTGTACGGGGTGTCCTCGCCCATCGGCGGCGGCTACCTGCCGGCCTGGGCGGGCGCCGCGCTGCTCGTGGGGTACGCGGCGGTCTTCGCGACCGTGGCGTCGGCCACCACGATCAGGCGCGACATCACTTGAGCGGGCTCGCTCCACTACGATGTGGGCGGCCGAGACGAGGGGGAGCCGAGGCGTGGAATTCTTGAGCGATGTGACGGTGGAGCTGGTCAGGCACAGCGCGGCCGACTCCGACGTGGTCTGGGCCGCCCGGGTGTCCACCGCCGGCGAGCAGTCCCTGGAGGCGGTCGACCAGGATGCCGAGCGCTCCAAGGGCCTGATCAACTACCTCATGCGCGACCGGCACGGCAGCCCGTTCGAGCACAACTCGATGACCTTCTTCATCAGCGCGCCGATCCTGGTCTTCCGCGAGTTCCACCGCCACAGGGTCGGCTGGTGCCTCGCAGGCGATTCGGAGATCACGCTGGTGAGCGAGAAAGGGCATGTTCGCCGTCGCACTATCGCGGAGCTCTACCAGCTCTGGCATCACGGCGTTGAAGACATGTCGCCCCGCTCGGGTGGGGGAGTGTCGTGGCATGAGAGAGCCGGGAAATGGAACGCGCAGGTCAGGCAGGGAAACCGGTCGCACTACCTGGGACCGCATGACACGCGTGAATCCGCTGAGCGGGCAGTGGCCGCGTTCAGGGCGGAGAATCCATCCAGACGATTGAGGAAACTCGATTCGGTCCGCCGTGACCATGTGCGTTGCCACGACGAGACGACTCTGCTGGCCTCACGCGCCAGGATTCTGGATGTCATGGAGTCCGGGGTCAAGCGGCTGGTCCGTCTCAGCACCGCGAGCGGTCGGTCGCTGAGGTGCTCTGTCGACCACGCGGTTCTCACTCCTGAGGGCTGGCGCAAGGCAGGGGAGTTGGAGGCCGGAGACAGGGTCATGATCGGGGGGACCGGTCCACATCCCTCCGAAGCGCTGGTTCCTCCCTCTCTGCTTAGGGGAATCGGCGTCTGGACCTCCATGCAGCGGCTCCGGCTCATCAAGGAGACCGACACGTGTTATCTGTGCTCTGAGCGTTTCCCGCGCGAGGAACTCGCGCTCGATCATGTGATCCCTGTCGCCGCCGATCTGCTGAAGGCCCTCGATGAGAGCAATCTCGCTCCCGCGTGCTTGCCGTGCCACCGACGAAAGAGTGACTCCGAGCAGGCGCCGGCCAAGCGCGGAGGAAAGGTGGCGGTCGCCAAACCCGACTCGATCGTCTCGATCGATGACGGCGGCGAGGAGATGACCTACGATCTGTCGGTCGAGGGCCCATGGCACAACTTCCTTGCCAACGGCATAGTCGTTCACAATTCGTACAACGAGGAGAGCGGGCGTTATCGCGAGCTTCGTCCGGTCTTCTACGTGCCCGGGCGGGAGCGGAAGCTCGTGCAGGAGGGCAAGCCGGGGCGCTACCGGTTCGTCGAGGGCGACGACGAGCAGCACAAGCTGGTGGCCGACACCATGGAGCGGTCCTACCGGCAGTCGTACGAGGCCTACCAGGAGATGCTGGCGGCGGGCGTCGCCCGCGAGGTCGCGCGTGCGGTGCTGCCCGTCGGCCTGTTCTCCTCGATGTACGCCACCTGCAACGCCCGCTCGCTGATGCACTTCCTGTCCCTGCGCACCAAGGACGAGCGCGCGAGCGTGCCGTCGTTCCCGCAGCGCGAGATCGAGATGGTGGCCGAGAAGATGGAGGCGTTCTGGGCCGGGCTGATGCCGATCACCCACGCCGCCTTCAACGCCGCCGGCCGCGTCGCCCCTTAGACGGGGCGGGCCGCCCGCCGGGCCTCCACCCCCGGCGGCGGGCGATCATCGGGGGCTCTCTACAGGGCGGGAAGGACGTAGACCTCCGCGCCCGGGGGTAAGGCGCAGGCCAGGCCGCCGAGGCGGCGGGCGTTCTCCCCGCACACGAACATGCTGATGTGCCGGCGGATCCCGCCGTACTCGTCGCAGAGCCGCTTTTCCAGCATGGGGTGGGTGCGGCGCAGGGTGTGGAGCGCGGCGCCCAGCGTGGGGCGGCTCTCGTCGGAGTCCGCGACGGCGAAGACGCGGACCTCGGTGGCCCCGCTGCCCCAGTGGCCGAGCGCGCTGGGCAGCACGAATGTCACGAGCGTGACCGGTTTGGCCATGGGAGTCAGAGCACCGCCGGGGCGACATGGCAGGCCCGTGCGACGTGGGGGGAGGATCGCCTCGTGCCGGCGGCGAGCGGCGTGCCCTGCATGGTCGCCCTTCCTTTCGCGGTGTCGGGGCCGCATCGCCTGTCCCCCCGGCTCGGCGTGGTCGCCCGGTCGACATGTCGGCCGCTGCGCGCGGATCGGCATCATCGTGTCACGTTGCCCGGGCACCCGCCGGACTCCGCGTGATTTGGGTGATCAGTTCGCCCGGATAGTCCGCTGATATCTGGTTGTTGGTTGGAATCAGGCCACTGCTCGCCCTGAATGGGGTCGCAGTGGATGCGCGCGGGGGGCACGCCGTCGTTCTGGAGCCGCCGCACGGTCTCGTTCACCATGGACGGGGGTCCGCACACGTACACGTCGTGGTCGGCCCAGGAGTGGAAGCGCCGCACGACGTCCGGGAGGGACCCGCGCATGCCGTCGTAGGCGGGCTCGTCGGACACGACCGGCAGCACCCGCAGCCACGGGAAGGAGGACTCCATGCGGATCAGGTCGCCGAGGTCGTACAGCTCGGCGGCGGTGCGGGCGCCGAACAGCAGGTGGATGTTCGGCCGGTGGCCGGAGGCGATGACGTGCTCGATGATGGCCTTGAGCGGCGCGACGCCGGTGCCCCCCGCGACGCAGATGATGTCGCGCATGGGCTCGCCGTCGGGGGGCGCCATGGTCCCGACCGGGGGGCCGAGGAGCAGGGTGTCCCCGATCCGCGTGTGCGAGACCAGGGCGGTGCTGACCCACCCGCCGCTCACGGCGCGCACGTGCAGCCTGATGGTGTTGTCGGCCCGGGGGGCGTTGGCGATGGAGAACGTGCGCCAGACGCGGGGCCAGCGGGCGACCTGCACGTTGACATACTGCCCCGGGACGAAGTCCATCGGCGTGCCGGGCCGCAGGGTGAGGACGGCGATGCCGGGTGCGCGCAGCTCGTGGTCCACGACCTCCGCCAGCCACCAGGCGGGGGAGACCCCGGCGTCGGCCTCGGCCGCCTCGATCATCAGGTTGGCCGCGACCGTGTAGGCGGCGACCCACGCGGCCTCGACCTCGCTGGTCCAGGCGTCGCCCGCGAAGCGCTTGATGGTCGCCAGCAGCGCGTTGCCCACGGAGGTGTAGTGCTCGGCCAGCACGCCGTACTTGCGGTGGTCCCTGCCGAGCTGGCCCAGGTAGGAGCCGAGGCTGTCAGGGCTGTCCAGGCTCCAGACGATGCGGGTGAGCGCGCCGAAGAGCCGGTCGCGCTGGACGTCCATGGCGGGGGGGAACATGCTCCGGAGGTGTGGGCCCTCAGCGAACAGCCGCCCGTAGAAGTACGCGACGGCCTTGCCCATGACGGGCTGGATGGCCGAGAAACTTTCCTTTACCAGACGTGGATTCAACGACATATATCGACGCCACCCTAATTGATCGGATTTGGTATCCGATCACGTTGTGCACCTCCCTGACGGTCCGGGTAACGAGCGTCCGGCGGCCCCGGCTCAACCGATCGCTCGAATTGGAGTCTTCCATTCCCTCATGAGCCTCACAACCGTTTCACCACAAGGTGCCGGGAAAGCGAACTCTTTGTAATTGCTGAGTGATTCTCCGTAATGGATGCAGGGATGGCGTGGAAACTACGTGAAATAGAATCGCATTCGCCTTTTATGGCGATCCACATTTCCTGGGCACGGTGCCCGCGGCGCCTCGGACGTGCCGAATCCGGGTATATCGGCGGACCGTTCCACGTCGCGCCCGGCGGCCGGGAGGAGGCGGGGGCGGGGCCGGGACGGCTGTGAGGTGGGGGGACGGATGTTGCGGAAGTGACGTGACTGATACCCCGGATACGTGACATACCCGAAATGTTGTGCGCCATGATGGGCTTGCCACTGCTGATGGGCTGGGTGCCGCCGTGTGATCGCGGTACGACCTTGCGCGAGCCCCTGGAGACCGTATGTCCCGACCGTTGATCGGTATCACCACCTACTTCGACGCCGCCCGCTGGGGCACGTGGGTCCGCGAGGCCGTGCTCTCGCCGCCCGCCTACGCGAAGGCGGTGGACAAGGCCGGGGGTTCCCCCGTGCTGATCCCCCCGCTGAGCCTGGGAGCGATCGACGGCTACGTCCGTGGCCTGTCGGGGCTCATCCTGGCCGGAGGCGTGGAGGTCGATCCCGGCGCGTACGGCGAGGAGCGGGACGAGAGGGTCGAGGAGCCGCAGCCGCAGCGCGACAGGTTCGAGCTGGGCCTCGTCAGAGCGGCGGTCCAGGCGGGCGTCCCCGTGCTCGGAGTGGCGCGCGGCATGCACATCCTCAACGTCGCGCTGGGCGGCACCCTGATCCGGTGGCTGCCCGAGGCGGTCCACCACGAGCGGCACGCGGCAAGCACGCCGCATGTGATCCAGGTCAGCGTCTCCAGCAAGGTCGGCAAGGCCGTCGGCGACCGCATCGAGGTCGCCGTGCCCCACCACCAGGCCCTCAAGCGGCTCGGCGAGGGACTGCTCGCCGTGGCGTGGGCCGACGACCAGATCGTCGAGGGCGTGGAGCTCCAGGGCCACCGGTTCTGCGTGGGCGTCCAGTGGCACCCGGAGCGCGGGGACGACAACCGTCTCGTGGACGCTCTGGTCGAGGCCGCCATGCCGTGAGGCGCGGCGGCCCCGCGGCTCAGAAGCTCCGGGGTAGGCCGAGCACCTGGGTCGCCAGGTAGTTGAGCAGCAGCTCCTCGGTCACGGGCGCCACCTTGCCGATGCGGGCGTCCGCCAGCAGGCGGGCGACGGGGTACTCCAGCGAGTACGCCATCCCGCCGTGGGTCTGGAAGGCGTGGTCGGCCGCCTCCCAGGCCACCTGCGAGGCCGTGAGCTTGGCGATATTGGCCTCGGTGCCGCACGGCAGGTGCCGGTCGAACAGCCAGGCCGCCTTGTAGAGCATCAGCCTCGCCAGCTCGATCTTCGCCTTGACCTGCGCGAGCGGGAAGGCGATGGCCTGGTTGGCCCCGATCGGGCGGCCGAACACCTCCCGCTCCTTGGCGTAGGAGACCGCGACCCGCAGCGCCACCTCCGCGCCGCCGAGGGCGCTGGCGCCGAGCAGGATGCGCTCGGGGTTGAGGATGTCCCACAGCACCGCCGCCCCCTGGTCCACCTCGCCTAGCACGCTGGTGGCCGGCACCCGCAGGTCGTCGAAGAAGACCATGTTCGACGGGGTGGTGTTGGCGCCCATCTTCGGGATCGGCCGGTAGGACAGCCGTCCGGCGGCCACCGCCTCGGGCACGTTCACCAGGAAGACGGTGAGGCCGTTGGTGCGCGGCCTGGCCTCGGCCGCAGGGATGGTGCGGGTGACCAGCAGCATCCAGGTGGCCCGCTGAACCCCGGTGATCCAGATCTTCTGCCCGTTGATCACGTACTCGCCGCCGTCGCGGCGGGCGGAGGTGGAGATGGCCAGGGAGTTGGACCCGGCGTCGGGCTCGGTGAGCGCGAAGCAGGTCTCGATCTCGCCGGCGGCGAGCCGGGGGAGCAGCGCCGCCTTCTGCTCGGCCGAGCCGTGGCGGGCGATGGTCAGCGCGCCGAAGCCGGGCGTCAGCACGTATGTGAACGCGGACCCGCCGGCCGAGCCCGAGGCCGACAGGGTCTCGGTCGCCACGGTCAGCTCCAGCAGGCCCTGGCCGCCCCCGCCGTACTCCTCGGGCACCGCGAGGCCGAGCCAGCCGCCCTTGGCCAGCTCGGCCCACACCTCCTCGGGCCAGCGCTTCTCCGCCTCGCACCGCTGCCAGTAGTCCATGTCGTAGCGCGAGCAGATGTCCGCGACGCCGCGCTGTACGTCGCGGGCGCTCTCCGGAAGCGTGAAGTCCACCGTGATCACTCCATTCCCGTTGCCGCGCAATGGTAGAGCGAGTTCGGTGGCCGTGCGAGGTCAGCGACGCGGGCGCCTGGCGTGGTAGACGAAGGCCGGTGGCACGTTGGCCCACACGGTCCTGCTCGGCACGACCTCCTCGAACGCCTCCAGCAGGCGGCGGCGGAAGCGCATCGCCGGCGGCAGCGTGCGGGCGTGCACGTAGGCGAAGGTCGTGAGCGTGCCCTCGGGCGTGAGCGTCTCGCGGATCGCCGTCAGCAGCCTGTCCTGGAGCGCGGCGGGGAAGGTGGCCCAGGGCAGCCCGCTGACCACCACGTCGGCCCGTTCGAGCCCGTGGTTGGCGAGGAGCCGTGGCAGGTTCACGGCGTCGCCGACGATCACCTTGGCGCCCGGGTGCCGATCGGCCAGCCCCGCGGCCAGACGGGGGTTGATCTCGATGGCCAGGTGGTGCCCTCGCTTGCCGAGACGCCGCTGGATCTCCCTGGTGAACACGCCCGTCCCCGGGCCGAGCTCGACGATGACGGGGTCCCCGCGCTCGGGCACCGGAGAGGCGACCACCCTCGCCAGGCGCTGAGAGCTGGGGGCGACCGCCCCGGTGGTGCCGGGCGAGCGCATGAACTGCCCGAAGAAGAGGGCTGCGTCATTGGCCATGGCACCGAACCTTAAAGAATAAAAGGGTCTGCTCGCTTCCACCGTTCGGCCGATCTCGTGGCCCTGCGGGAAACGTCTTCTCCACCTTGAGGAGGATGCCGTCTTTGCCGTTGAAAGACCGGTGATGCGCCGGGCGGGGCCGCACGGAGGTTCGTCCTTTCACGATACGGCCCGTGGCGAGGCTCGCCCCCGCCGCCGCCCGGAGCCTCACACCGGCTAGGGTCGGCACCAGGTTCACGAGGGGAGAGTCACGGGTGAGATCGGCGGAGGACCGGATCTGGACGGTTCCGAACATGCTGAGCCTGCTGCGGCTGCTCGGCGTGCCGGTGTTCCTGTGGCTGGTGCTGGGGCCCAAGGCCGACGGGTGGGCGCTCATCCTGCTCATGGCGGCGGGGTTCTCCGACTGGCTCGACGGCAAGCTGGCGCGGGCCTGGAACCAGACCAGCAAGCTCGGCAGGCTGCTCGACCCGCTCGCCGACCGGCTCTACATCCTGGCCACGCTGATCGGGCTGACGTTGCGCGAGGTCATCCCCTGGTGGCTGACCGCCCTGATCGTCGGCAGGGACGTCCTGCTGCTCCTCGGCGTGCCGATCCTTCGCAGACACGGTTTCGGCCCGGCGCTGCCGGTCCACTTCCTCGGCAAGGCGGCGACCGCCAACCTGCTCTACGCCTTCCCGCTGCTTTTCCTCGCGTCCCACGACGGATGGTACGCCGACATAGCCCGGATCTTGGGATGGGCCTTTGCCATCTGGGGAACAGGTCTGTATTGGTGGGCGGGGGCGCTGTACGTGGTTCAGGGGCGCCGGCTCATCGGAGGGGCGAGCCGGGCATGAGCGATCGTGGGGGCCCGTTCCGGCGAGTCCCCGCGGCTCCTGCCCGCGTGAGCGTGACCGTGTGCCCACCGTGACGAAACAGACGGAGGGTGATCTGTGAAGGCCGTCGTGATGGCGGGCGGGGAGGGGACTCGGCTGCGGCCGATGACCGCCAACCAGCCCAAACCCCTACTTCCCGTAGTCAACCGGCCGATCATGGAGCACGTGCTCCGCCTGCTGAAGCGGCACGGCTTCACCGAGACCGTCGTCACCGTTCAGTTCCTGGCCGCCCTGGTGCGCAACTACTTCGGCGACGGCGACGAGCTCGGCATGAGCCTCCACTACGCCACCGAGGAGATCCCGCTCGGCACGGCGGGAAGCGTGAAGAACGCCGCCGACAAGCTGCGCGACGAGCGCTTCCTGGTGATCTCCGGGGACGCGCTGACCGACATCGACCTGACCGACCTCATCCGGTTCCACGAGGAGAACGGCGCCCTCGTCACCATCGGGCTCAAGCGCGTCCCGAACCCGCTGGAGTTCGGGATCATCATCGTCGACGAGCAGGGCAGGGTGCAGCGCTTCCTGGAGAAGCCCACCTGGGGGCAGGTCTTCTCCGACACGGTCAACACCGGCGTGTACGTGATGGAGCCGGAGGTCCTCGACGAGGTCGCCGCCGGCGTGCCGGTCGACTGGTCGGCCGACGTCTTCCCCAAGCTGCTGGCCCAGGGCGCGCCGCTGTACGGCTACATCACCAGCGGGTACTGGGAGGACGTCGGCACCCACGAGAGCTACCTCAAGGCCCAGGCGGACGCCCTGTCGGGGCGGGTGAAGCTGGACGCCGACGGGTTCGAGCTCTCCCCGGGCGTCTGGGTCGCCGAGGGCGCCTCCGTCGACCCCGACGCCATCTTGAAGGGCCCGCTGTACATCGGCGGCTACGCCAAGGTCGAGGCGGGCGCCGAGCTTCGGGAGTACACCGTCATCGGCGACAACGTCGTGGTCAAGGAGGGCGCGTTCCTGCACCGCGCCGTCGTCCACGACAACGTCTACATCGGGCCGAGCGCCCACCTGCGCGGCTGCGTGATCGGCAAGAACACCGACGTGATGACCGGCGCGCGCGTCGAGGAGAACGCCGTCGTCGGCGACGAGTGCGTGATCGAGTCCGAGGCCTACGTCTCCTCCGGCGTCAAGATCTACCCGTTCAAGACGATCGAGGCGGGCGCGGTCGTCAACACCAGCGTGATCTGGGAGTCGCGCGGCCAGCGCAGCCTGTTCGGCCCGCGCGGGGTCTCCGGCCTGGTCAACGTCGAGATCACCCCGGAGCTGTGCGTGCGCCTGGCGAGCGCGTACGCCACCACGCTGAAGAAGGGCGCGTCGGTCATCACCTCGCGCGACTCCTCCCGCGCGGCCCGCGCCCTCAAGCGGGCCGTGATCAGCGCGCTCACCGCGAGCGCGATCAACGTGCTCGACCTGGAGGCCACCCCGCTGCCCGTCGCGCGCTTCCACACCTCCAACGAGACCGCCTCGGGCGGCATCGCGCTGCGCACCACCCCCGGCGACCCTCAGAGCGTCGACATCATCTTCATGGACGAGAACGGCGCCGACCTGTCCCAGGGCGCGCAGCGCAAGCTGGAGCGCGTCTTCTCCCGGCAGGAGTTCCGGCGCGCCTTCCCCGGCGAGATCGCGGAGCTGAGCTTCCCCGCGAGGGCCGTGGAGGACTACACCCGCGAGCTGCTGCGCTGGGTCGACATGTCCGGCGTGCGGGACGCCGAGATGAAGGTCGTCATCGACTGCGCCGGAGGCACGTCCTCCCTGGTGCTCCCGAGCCTGCTCGGCCGGGTCGGGGTCGACGTGCTCACCGTCAACAACCGCTTGGACGACGCCTCGCCGACCGAGACGCTCGCCGAGCGCCGCAGGGACCTCCAGCGCCTGGCGGAGCTCGTGGGGTCCTCCAGGGCCGCTTTCGGCGTACGTTTCGACCCGGTCGGGGAGCGCATCTCCCTGGTCGACGAGATGGGCCAGCTGATCAGCGAGGAGCGGGCGCAACTGGTCGTCCTCGACCTGGTGGCGGCCGAGCGCCGCGGCGGCCGGGTGGCTCTGCCGGTGACCACCACCCGCGTGGCCGAGCAGGTGTGCCGGTTCCACGGCGCCCAGGTGCAGTGGACCTCCACCGCACTGGACGCGCTCACCTCGGCGGCGGCCGACCCTGAGCTGATCTTCGCGGCGGACGGGCGCGGCGGCTTCATCGTCCCGGAGTTCGCGCCCACGATCGACGGCCTGGCCGCCTTCCTGCGCATCCTCGGCCTGGTGGCCCGCACCCGGCTGTCGCTCAGCCAGATCGACGCCCGCATCCCGCAGGCCAAGATGCTCAAACGCACCGTGCCCACCCCGTGGGCGGCCAAGGGGGCGGTCATGCGGTCGGTCGTCGAGGCGGCCGACGGGTACCACCTCGACACCACCGACGGTGTGCGCGTGGTGGAGGAGGACGGAGGCTGGGCCCTGATCCTCCCCGACCCCGCGGAAGCCGTAACCCATATCTGGGCGGAAGGGGACGACCTGGACGTGGCCCAGGGCCTCCTGGAGCGCTGGGCCCGGGTGGTGGAGCACGCCGTCGGCACCTGACGCTCGCCCATGGAAGAGGTGCGTTCTGCCCCGAACCAGCCCTTTCCAGTCACATTTGAACGGCGCGCCGCATGGACCGGAGGGCGGCGCGGGCGGTAGCTTTGGACCGGCGCGGCGAGCCGAGTCGGAAGGAGCGAGGGGTGAGCGCCGTCAGGAGATACGCGAGCCCCCGTAGCGAGGACCGAGCGAGCCCCACCAGCAGCATGTCCGAACCCGCGAGCCTGCCCTCATCTTGACCTTTGCGACTCATCAGCGTAAGTTGCGGCATTCGCAGTCTGAGCAACTATGAGAAGCGAAGAACCGAGGCACGCCGCCCAGAGCACCGTCGCCGCGACTTCGCGGTAGGAGGCCGAGCCGATCGATGCCGAGCGTCTACTGCACGCAGTGCGGTCATGCCAATCCTGACGACGCCCGTTTCTGCTCACGGTGCGGGTCGCCGCTGAGTCGTGTCGAAAACACGCCGGGGGACACCACCTCCACGATCTCACTCAGTGGGATCGAGGCGATGGACGGCGACGCGACGGGACAGACGCTCATCCCCGATCGGGCCTCGGTCGAGCAGCTGCCGGCCGGCACGGCCCTGCTGGTCGTGATGCGCGGGCCCAACGCCGGGAGCCGGTTCCTGCTCGACAGCGAACTCACCACGGCGGGCCGCCACCCCGAGAGCGACATCTTCCTGGACGATGTGACCGTGTCGCGCAGGCACGCGGAGTTCTACCGGCGCGGCGACTACTTCACCGCCAGGGACGTCGGCAGCCTCAACGGCACCTACGTCAACCGGGAGCGCATCGAGGAGCTACCGCTCTCCGGCGGCGACGAAGTCCAGATCGGCAAGTTCCGGCTGGTGTTCCTCACGCGTGGGTGAGGAGGAGCGGTGATGGGCGCGCAGGCCGCCAGGGCGTTCATGAGCATCGGGGAAGTCCTCGAGATCCTGCGGGGAGACTTCCCCGACGTCACCGTCTCCAAGATCCGCTTTCTCGAGGGCGAGGGGCTCATCGAGCCCCAGCGCTCCCCTTCGGGGTACCGCAAGTTCACCCACGCCGACGTCGAGCGGCTGCGCTACATCCTCACCGCCCAGCGTGACCGCTACCTTCCGCTGCGCGTGATCAAGGACCATCTGGACACCGCCGAGCGCGACGGCGTCACCCGGCCCCGCGCCGTCGGGGCCGAGTCGCCCGCGGAGATCCGGCTGAGCCGGGCCGAGCTGCTGGAGGCCGCGGCGCTCGACGAGGAGACCCTCGTGGAGCTGGAGGACTACGGCCTGCTGACCCCGGTCGCGCGGTGGTACGACGCCGAGGCCCTGACGGTCGCCAGGGCCTCCGGGGCGCTCTCCAGGTTCGGCCTGCACCCCCGCCATCTTCGGGTGCTGAGGGCCGCGGCGGAGCGCGAGGCGGGGCTCGTGGAGCAGGCCGTGGCGCCGCTGCTGCGCCGCCGCGCCCCCGGTGCCGTCGATCAGGCCGAGGAGACCGCCAGGGAGCTCTCCGTGCTGCTCCAGGAGCTGCACGCCGCCCTGGTGCGGGGCGGTCTGAGGGGCATTCTGGGCCGCTGACGGAGGCGCCCGGACATTTCGGGGTGCGGGGATGTTACGTTGAATTTTGCGGCGATGGTCACGCCGCGAGCCGAGAGCCGCAAGGGAACGGGCCCGGAGCGGGCCGGCGACCCAATGAGACGGAGCAGCCTGTGTTGCAGATGGAGGTCGTGGGGGTTCGCGTCGAGATGCCCTCCAACCAGCCCATCGTCCTGCTCAAGGAGGCGAAGGGTGAGCGTTATCTGCCGATCTGGATTGGGATGACCGAGGCCACGGCCATCGCTCTGGCACAGGCAGAGGAGCCGCCTCCACGGCCGCTCACCCACGACTTGTTCAAGGACGTGATCGAAGCTCTCGGCGTGCGGCTGCAGACGGTCAACATCGTGGCGCTGCGCGACGGGATCTTCTTCGCTGACCTGGTGTTCTCCAACGGTGTCGAGGTGAGCGCACGCCCATCCGACTCGATCGCGTTGGCTCTTCGCACCGGTGCCAGCATCTTCGCCAGCGAGGATGTGGTGCGCGAGGCCGGCGTCATCATCCCTGATGATCAGGAGGACGAGGTCGAGAAGTTCCGCGAGTTCCTGGACACGATCACACCCGAGGACTTCGGTCGTGCGGGTTAACCATATCGGGCATTTACGCTTCACGACGCGCCGGGCGGGATCGTTGACTGAGGATCGCGCCAGTCCTACGGTGCAAGGGAAACCACGGTTGTAATTCACGAACCCCCAGATCAGACCGTGGGATGAGAGAAAGCCGGAGGTCCGCAGTGGCGGTCAGCAGCGGCGAGGGAAAGACGGCCGGCCAGCATGATCCGGCCCAGCGCCAGTCGGCGCGGGAGCGCGCGGGTGAGCAGGGCCTGTTGTTCGACGAGCGGCCGGCGTCGCTGCCCGCCGACGTGGGTTACCGCGGCCCGACGGCGTGCTCGGCGGCCGGCATCACCTACCGCCAGCTCGACTACTGGGCGAGAACCCAGCTGGTCGAGCCGTCGGTACGGGCCGCGCAGGGCTCGGGGTCGCAACGGCTCTACAGCTTCCGCGACATCCTCGTTCTCAAGGTGGTCAAGCGCCTGCTCGACACCGGGGTGTCGCTCCAGCAGATACGCACCGCGGTGCAGCATCTGCGGGAGCGCGGGGTCAACGACCTGGCGCAGATCACGCTGATGAGCGACGGCGTGAGCGTCTACGAGTGCACCTCGGCCGACGAGGTGATCGATCTGCTCGAGGGCGGCCAGGGCGTGTTCGGCATCGCCTTGGGCGGGGTCTGGCGCGAGGTCGAGGGATCTTTGGCGGAGCTGCCGGGGGAACGCGCGGAGCCGGCCGACCGGGACTCCATGGAGGAGCACCCGGGTGACGAGCTGGCTCGGCGCAGGAAGGCCCGCAAGACCGGATGACCTCGATCATGTCTGCCGCGTGGGGCGGTGGCCAGGTCGGTGGAGATCTCGGTGTGACGGGGCTGGATCTTTGCGAACCCGCAGGTCAGGGGTAAAGTCCGGCACATGGGGACGATAGGGGTAGCCCCTTACTCGGGGCGGGACGGTACGATTGGCGCAAGGCTTATGACCCTGTGCGGGAGAGTCCCTGGCACGGGCCGGTTCCGCGCTCCACGCGGTGCCGGCGTGTGACTCGGGCGCCGAAGGAGCAACCTCCCCGGAATCTCTCAGGCCCACGTACCGCACGGGTGAGGCGACTCTGGAAAGTAGACGTGCCCGCCAGGCGTGTCTCACCGACGGTGCAAATCCGCTTTTATGCGGATGAAGCTCTCAGGTCGCGATGAGAATGTCGCGCTGACAGAGGGGGAGACCCGGCATACGGTGCGCTCCAAGCGCCGGTCTCCACACCCTCAGGAGGGCCCCATGACCGATCGGTCACCGCTTCGCGACCTGTCCGCACCGCCCTTCGCCACCCGGCACATCGGCCCGGCGGACGCCGACCAGGCGCGCATGCTGGAGGCCGTGGGCTACGAGTCGGTCGCCGACCTGATCGCCCTGGCGGTGCCCGGGGTGATCCGTGCCGAGGGCCCGCTCGACCTGCCGGACGCGGCGAGCGAGACCGAGGCCATCGCCGAGCTGCGGGCGCTCGCCTCCCGCAACCAGGTGCTGACCTCGATGATCGGGCTCGGCTACCACGACACGATCACCCCGGCGGTCATCCGGCGCAACCTGCTGGAGAACCCTGGCTGGTACACCGCCTACACGCCCTACCAGCCGGAGATCTCGCAGGGACGCCTCGAGGCCCTTTTGAACTTCCAGACCGTGATCAGCGACCTGGCCGGGCTCGACGTCGCCGGCGCCTCGCTGCTCGACGAGGCCACGGCCGCGGCGGAGGCCATGACGCTGGTCCGCCGCGCCGGCCGTGCCAAGAGCCCGGTGTTCGTCGTGGACGCCGACGCGCTCCCGCAGACCAAGGCGGTGCTGGCCACCCGCGCCGAGCCGCTCGGCATCGAGCTCCTCGAGGCCGACCTCCGCCACGGCCTGCCCGAAGGCGAGCTGTTCGGCGTGCTCGTCCAGTACCCCGGCGCGAGCGGCGAGATCAAGGACTTCCGCGCGGTCGCCGACGAGGCCCACGCCCGCGGCGCGCTGGTCGTCGCCGCCGCCGACCTTCTCGCGCTGACGCTGGTCGAGGCGCCCGGCTCCATGGGCGCCGACATCGCCGTCGGCTCCTCCCAGCGTTTCGGCGTGCCCTTCGGGTTCGGCGGCCCGCACGCCGCGTACATGGCGGTCCGCGAGGGGCTCCAGCGGCAGATGCCCGGCCGCCTGGTCGGGGTGTCGCAGGACGCCGACGGCCGCCCCGCCTACCGGCTGGCCCTGCAGACCCGCGAGCAGCACATCCGCCGGGAGAAGTCCACCAGCAACATCTGCACGGCGCAGGTGCTGCTCGCCGTGATCGCCGGCATGTACGCCGTGTACCACGGTCCCGAGGGGCTCAGGCGCATCGCCCAGCGCACCCACCGGCACGCCGCCGTCCTGGCGGCGGGGCTGCGGGGCGCCGACGTCGAGGTCGTGCACGACGACTTCTTCGACACCGTGCTGGCCCGCGTCCCCGGCCGTGCCGCCGAGATCGTCGCGGCGGCCCGCGACAGGGGCGTCAACCTGCGCCTCGCCGACGCCGACCACGTGGGCGTCTCCTGCGACGAGAAGACCACGGCAGGCGACCTGCGGGCGGTCTGGGAGGCGTTCGGCCTCACCGGCATCGTGCTGGACGACCTGGACACCGCCACCTCCGACGCGCTGCCCGCCGAGCTGCTGCGGAGCACCGATTTCCTCACCCACCCGGTGTTCCACTCCCACCGCTCCGAGACGGCGATGCTCCGCTATCTCCGCAGACTTCAGGACAAGGACATCGCGCTCGACCGGTCGATGATCCCCCTGGGCTCCTGCACGATGAAGCTCAACGCCACGACCGAGATGGAGCCGATCAGCTGGCCCGAGCTCGCCGGGATCCACCCCTACGCCCCCGCCGACCAGGTCGAGGGCTACCTGCGGCTCATCAAGGACCTGGAGGGCTGGCTGGCCGAGGTCACCGGGTACGACGCCGTCTCGCTGCAGCCCAACGCGGGCTCCCAGGGCGAGTTCGCCGGCCTGCTCGCGATCCGCGCCTACCACAGGGCCAACGGCGACAACGAGCGCGACGTGTGCCTCATCCCGTCGTCGGCCCACGGCACCAACGCCGCCAGCGCCGTCATGGCGGGCATGCGGGTCGTCGTGGTCGCCTGCGACGACGAGGGCAACGTCGACGTCCCCGACCTCATCGCCAAGATCGACAAGCACAGCGACCGGCTGGCGGCGATCATGGTGACCTACCCCTCAACGCACGGGGTGTTCGAGGAGACGATCACCGAGATCTGCGACCGCGTCCACCAGGCCGGCGGGCAGGTCTACGTCGACGGCGCCAACCTCAACGCCCTGGTCGGGCTGGCCAAGCCCGGATCGTTCGGCGCGGACGTCTCCCACCTGAACCTCCACAAGACGTTCTGCATCCCGCACGGCGGCGGCGGTCCCGGCGTGGGCCCGGTGGCGGTCCGCTCCCACCTGGCGCCCTACCTGCCCGGCCATCCGCTGGAGGACAGCCCGGTGGGCCCGGTCTCGGCCGCGCCCTTCGGGTCGGCCGGCATCCTGCCGATCTCGTGGGCCTATGTCCGGATGATGGGCGCCGACGGGCTCAAAGCGGCCACCGAGCAGGCGATCCTGTCGGCCAACTACCTGGCGCGGCGGCTCGCCCCGCACTACCCGGTGCTCTACACCGGCCGCGAAGGCCTGGTCGCCCACGAGTGCATCGTCGACCTGCGCCAGATCACCAAGGAGACCGGCGTCACGGTCGACGACGTCGCCAAGCGCCTGGTCGACTACGGCTTCCACGCGCCCACGATGTCGTTCCCTGTGGCGGGCACCCTGATGATCGAGCCGACCGAGAGCGAGGACCTCGCCGAGCTCGACCGGTTCTGCGACGCGATGATCGCGATCCGCGAGGAGATCGCCAAGGTCGCCTCCGGGGCGTACGACAAGGCCGACAACCCGCTGCGCAACGCCCCGCACACGGCCGACTGCCTGGTGGCGGACGACTGGGAGCACCCCTACACCCGCACCGAGGCCGCCTACCCCGTGGCGGCCCTTCGCGAGGCGAAGTACTGGTCGCCGGTCCGGCGCATCGACCAGGCGTACGGCGACCGCAACCTCGTGTGCTCCTGCCCCCCGCTGGAGGCATACGAAGACTAGGCGACCAGCCTCGGGCGCCCGTCCGCATCGGCATAATATGTCGCGCGCGACGGCGCGCCCGCGTCGCGAGGCCCGGGGAACCCCCTATCCGGAGAAGAGGTCCCGATGGCGGCGCACGAGGTGCAGTCCGGGCGGCCGATCGACGACGCGCGGCGGCTGGCCGAGAGCGGTGAGCTCGACGCGGCGGCCGAGATCTTCGCCGAGCTGGTCGCCGACGAGCAGGAGGCCGACCGGGCGCAGGCGGCCGTCGGCCTCGCCGTCGTGCTGGAGCAGCGCGGCGACGTGGCGGGGGCCAGGGCCGCGGCCCGCACGGCCCTCGCCACCGGCCACCCGGAGTACGCCGCCCAGGCGGCCTGCCACCTGGCGCGCGGGTTCGAGAAGGAGAACATGACCGACCAGGCGCGTGCCGCCTGGCAGGCCGTGATCGGCGTCGGCACCCCGGCCTACCTGCCCGCGGCGCACATGGCCCTGGCGCGCATCGCCGCGCGCCAGGGGGACGACAGGGAGGCCGAGGCGTCGCTGCGCGCGGCGCTCGCCACCCGCGACCCCGGCACCGGCTCCCTGGCCGCACAGCGGCTCGCCGAGTACCTCCTGGCCGAGGGCGTGCCGGGGGAGGCCGCCGACGTGCTGATCGAGGCGCTCGACGTGCCGGGCATCGCCGACTCCGGCCGGCTGCGGGTGCTGCTCGGCATCGCCCATCTCGACATGGCCTGCGGGGAGTTCGCCGCCGCCGCCGAGGGCGGCCAGGACACCGACAGCGCCGCGCTGGCCATCGAGCTGCTCGCCCGCGTCCTCCCGCTGCGCGGGCGCGACGCCGACGCCGAGACGGTGTGGACGTACGGCCTGGAGCATCCAGACGAGGGCGTGGCCGAGCAGGTGCGCCTGCGCCTGCACCGCGACGAGGAGCCCGGGGACGGCGACTAGGCACGCGCCGGGGCGAGCGCCGCGCGGCGTGACCGTGGGCGTGCGGGGCTCAGCGGCGGCGGCGGCCGAACGCCGCGGCCATGTTGACCAGGATGATGCCGGTCCAGGCGAGGAACAGTCCCGCGGGGCCCGCCTGCGTGGCGGCGATCGCCGTCAGCGGGACGCCGATGCCGAGCGACCCGAGGGCGATCGGGATCGTGCCGTCGCCCTGCTTGTGCGGCTTGGGCCGGCCGGGAGGAGCGCCGTGCGGCGGGGCGTAGCCGTGGGGGTCGGGGTAGCCCTGGTAGCCGTTCTGGGCGGCGACCTCGGCCCGCACGCGCGCGTCGATCGTGGAGTCGATCTTCTCCAGGAAGGACTCGATCAGCGCGTGCTCGTAGTCGGGGCCGAGGTCACGACGGGCCCCGACGGTCGCGCGAAGCTCGTCGCGGGGGAGTGAGTTGTCCGGCACGCTACCAATCTGGCACAGACACGCCACCGGGGGCATCCCCCGCGAGAAGGAGACCTGTCGTTCCCGGGTACGGTGTCGGCCATGCGCATCGTGACGCCCGCCGGGCCGGCGATCGTGGAGGTGGACGAGGTGCCCGACCCGCGGTTCCTGTTCGTGCTCACGCACGGGTCGGCCGGGGGAGTGGAGGCGCCCGACCTGCTGGCCGTGCGCGACGCGGTGTGCGCGATCGGGGGTACGGTCGCGCGGGTCCTGCAGCCCTTCAGGGTGGCCGGCGCCCGCGCGCCGGGGTCGGCGGTCAGGCAGGACGAGGCGTGGACCGCGCTGGTGGCCGAGATCCGCGAGAGGTTCCCCGGCCTCGCCCTGGTGCAGGGCGGCCGGAGCAACGGGGCCCGGGTGGCCTGCCGCACGGCCCGCGCGGCCGGAGCCGAGGCGGTCGTCGCGCTGGCCTTCCCCCTGCACCCGCCGGGCAGGCCCGAGCGCTCGCGGGCGGGCGAACTGCGCGAGGCGGGCGTCGATGTGCTCGTGGTCAGCGGTGACCGCGACCGTTTCGGCGTGCCGGAAGAGGCGGATACGACACGCCTGATCGTGCTCGCCGGTGAGGGACATGACCTCGGCAAAAACCCCGCCCAGGTGGGCGAGGTCGTGGCGAGCTGGCTCTGCCCCCGTTTTCCTGATCTCAGGCGGCGCTGATGGCCAGGTCGGTGGGACGGTGCGGGGCGATGACCGCGCCGTTGGGCAGGAGCTCCCCGGTGTCCTCGAAAAGCACGATGCCGTTGCACAACAGGCTCCACCCCTGCTCGGGGTGTGCCGCGATCGTGCGGGCGGCTTCGCGGTCCGGCGCGGTGGTGCTCGGACAGGACGGCTCATGCGGGCACATCGGCGTGCCTCCGGTTTTCTCTCTCGATCTGGTGCTCGGCCGGGAGTGCCCGCGCCGGTGTCTGTCTCCGGGCGGATCCCCCACCCCCGTTGGACGGGGACGAGCGCTGTGTGGTTGACGTGTGCGATGCCGCACACCTACAGAGTAAGTGTGCTGCGGGTCACACGCGGGCGACATAGCCCGTTGGGACGGTTTCGATCCTTCGAATAGGGGGTCCGGGGGGGGTCCAAAAGGCTGGTTCGACGCTGTGACCTGCGACACAAGCGTGCCCCACCGAAGATAACGGTCCAAGCACGACTCGCCGCCGAACCGATAAACGGAGGGTTACATCTCCGCAAGGCCCCTGAGCAGGGCGTCCAGGCCGCGCTCGAAGGCGGCCACCGCCTCCTGGTCCGACTCGGGCCGGGAGACCTGCCCTGGCGGGGCGCCGGGTTCTTCGCCGTCGCCGCCCGGGCCGATCGCCCAGCCCGACCTCTGGATCTCCACGGCGACGCTTCCCATCACGTACGACCGCAGGGTGCGCACCGCCTGCGCCGAGTCGCCGAGGCCCGAGGCGGCCAGCTGCTCGGCCTGCTCGCGGATCGCCATGAGCGCGGTGCCCTGGGGCGGTTTGGTCAGTGCGAGCGCGAGCACCCCGGGATGCTCCAGCAGCGCCGCCCGCCCCGCGTGAGCCCAGGTGCGGGCGATGTCCTGCCAGCTCGCGAGGCCGGCGTCCGGAACCGTGACCGTGGTGACGTGCTCGGCGAGCGCGTCCATCAGGGCCTCCTTGCCTCGCGGCAGGTGGTGATATATCGCCATCGCTTCCACCTGCAGGGAGTCGCCGAGGCGCCGCATCGTCAGCCGGCGCAGGCCCTGGCCGTCGGCGATGTGGAGGGCGGCGTCGATGATGCGCTCGCGGGACAGGGGGACGGGAGGTCGCTTCGCTGGCATACGAGGCATGATCCGCATGATGGCTTACTTTGTAAAGGGCGCCACGCCGTCCCGGCGGCCGACCTCCTCCGCGGGCCGCGTACGCTAAGGCCAGCGACCGACGCCGGATCACCGG
This sequence comes from Sphaerisporangium sp. NPDC088356, assembly GCF_040685555.1. Lineage (NCBI taxonomy): Bacteria > Bacillati > Actinomycetota > Actinomycetes > Streptosporangiales > Streptosporangiaceae > Sphaerisporangium > Sphaerisporangium sp. NPDC088356. Next base: position 23,066 of record NZ_JBFBIK010000060.1, on the reverse strand, counting down.
CGATGTGCTGAGAAAGGGCGAGCGATGGCGTTTTTCCGTCCCAGTGTGAGCCGGGAGGCGGAGGTCAGGCACCACGCCGACCAGGAGGTCGGGAAGAGCTTCGCGGAGTTGCTTGGCAAGGCCCGCGAGGCGGAGAGCGCGCTGCGCCGCACGCAGGCCTCCCATGCCGGCCCCGTGGAGCTGCGGGCGGCGGGGCTCGCCTTCGACCGTGCGCTCACCGACGCTCTGCGCGCGGCCGAGGCGGCCCGGCGGGCGGCCTTCGGCGTGAAGGCGTACGACGACCGCATCCAGCGGCGCAAGGGCGTCGCCACTCCCGACGGTGCCCGGTGGACCGCCGAGGTCAACAGGCTCCGCACGCTCCGCGAGGAGAACCGGCTGACGGGCATCGCGAGGGTGCCGCGCCCCTTCGCGCCCGCGCGCTGAGCCCGCGCGCCCGCGCCGCCTTGGCGCGCCTGAGGACGAAAACGGCTTCCGCCCGCAAGGACGGAAGCCGTTCGTGACCGTCAGCCGGCTCAGCTGGCCCAGTCGAGCAGCGGCCGGGTGTTGCTCGGGTGCCGCAGCTTGGAGAGCGACTCCTTCTCCAGCTGGCGGATCCGCTCGCGGGTCAGCCCCAGGTGCTTGCCGATCTCGTCCAGCGTGTGCGGCTTGCCGTCGACCAGCCCGAAGCGCAGTGCCATGATCTTGGCCTCGCGCGGGGTCAGGTTGCCGAGCACCCCCCGCAGCTCGGCGCCGAGCAGCTGCCGGTCGACGACCTCCGAGGCCTCGGGGGCGTCGACGTCCTCGATCAGGTCGCCTATGGTCGTCTCGCCGTCCTCGCCGATGGTGGCGTTGAGGCTGATCGGCTGGCGGCTGGTGCGCAGCAGCTCCTCGATCTGGTCCGGCGTCTTGTCCAGCTCCACCGCCAGCTCCTCGGGGGTGGGCTCGCGGCCGAACCGCTGGTGCATGTCGCGCTCTATGCGCGACAGCTTCGACAGCAGCTCCAGCACGTGCACGGGAAGCCTGATCGTACGTGCCGAGTCGGCGAAGCCCCGCTGGATCGCCTGGCGGATCCACCACATGGCGTACGTCGAGAACTTGTAGCCCTTGGAGTAGTCGAACTTCTCCACCGCGCGGATCAGCCCGAGGTTGCCCTCCTGGACCACGTCGAGCAGCGCCATGCCGCGGTCGGTGTACTTCTTGGCCACCGAGACGACCAGCCGGAGGTTGGCCTCCAGCATGTGGTCCTTGGCGCGCCTGCCGTCCTCGGCGACCCACTCCAGGTCGGCGCGCCGGGCGGCGGTCAGCGTCTCGGTCTCCAGCTTGTGCTCGGCGTACAGGCCGGCCTCGATGCGCTTGGCCAGATCGACCTCCTCGGCCGCGGTCAGCAGGGTGCGCCGGCCGATCGACTTGAGGTAGGTGTGCACCGAGTCGCCCATGACCGAGGACTGGTCGTCCAGGTCGAACGTCTCGCTCTGGGACTCGCTCTCCTCCGGCTCGTTCCAGCCGTCCTCGGGCTCCTCGTCCTTGGACGGCGAGGACTGCGGCGCGGTGGGGGCGGGAGCCGCCTCGGCCGTCTTGCGCGCGGTCCGGCGAGCGGTGCGCCGGGGGCGCGTCTCGACGGTCCCCTCGGGGGATTCGGCGGTCTCCGCGGTGGTGATCGTGGTGCTTGTCATTGCGCTCTTCGCGGTAGTCTTCATCGTGGTGCTCTTACGGATCTTTCTCGCCGGGCTGCCGGGCCCCAAGGGGGGCTCGTTCTCCGCGGCCAGGCTCACGCCGGCCTCGGTGAGGTCACGCAGGATCGAGCGGCCCTTGGCGGGGCTGATCCGCGCCGACGAGAACGCCTCGCGGAGCTCCGCGAGGGAAAGGTGACCTTGCGCTCGCCCTCGGTCGAGGACCTGAGCGAGAGTCGTCGGGGACGCCTCGCGCTCAGTCGAGGTCGCCACGGCAGTTCGGGGCATGAGCACACCTCCTCCGTCACGGAGTCGTCTTTTAGGTCGATGGAGTGGCGCGGCGTTCGGCGATCGGCGCACCAGTATCAATAACGTCAGACGCCGTGGTTTGTTCCCGCCGGGCGCATGGCCGTTGCCAATCTCCTCCTGATCGTCGGGGTCGTCCTCGCTGGTCGTTCCCCTTCTGCCCGAGATCCGGGCCTCGACACGGGATCGGGCGATCCGCGGCTCGACACGAGGAGAGGCGGGCCGCCTTCCGGCGACCCGCCTCCCGTCAAGCCCGTGCCGTTACTTCGTCTTCTCGGGCGTCAGGACCGGGATGGGGAGCGGCTTGGCGCTCTCCATGCGCTTTTCGGTCCAGAACTCCGCGACCTTCTTCGGGTCGGGGTTGATGTCGTCGTCGGTGACGACGAACTCCTCAGGCGACCTGGTCGGCTCGGCGTTCTGCGGGACGTCGGGGCCGGGGATCTGGCCCGGGGCCTCGCCTGGGCCGTAGGGCGCCGAGCCTTCGCTCTCCTGGCTGACTCCGGCGGTCTTGCCGACCCCTCCCGACGCGGCGGCCGCCGCCACGGAGATACCCCCGGCGAGGACCACGCCCACCACTCCGGCGGAGATCCACAACTTACGGGTTGGGTTCATCAAGGCGTCCTTCCTAGATCCAGCTGTCTGTAAGACGCGCCGGACGCGACTTCCGGTTCCCTTGACGGGACATTGTGGTCAAGAAGCATCCCCTATGCCAACAAACCGGAAATATCTTGGCGTATCGCTACAAGATCATGCTTGCCGTTAGGCAGCAGCGGGAGCCGGGCCCGCAGCGCCAGCGCGCGGGGGGCGGCGTGGCCGGGCAACCGCGTTTTCACCAGGGCGCGCAGCTCATCGAGGGCGGGGGGAGCGGCCGGGTCGGCGGCGACGACCACCGCGACGACCTCCTCGCCCCACTCCGGATCCGGGCGGCCGACCACGACGGTCTCGCGCACGCCCGGATGGTTCGCCAGGATTTCGGCCACCACCCCGGCCACGACCTTCTCGCCGCCGGTGTTGATCACGTCGTCGGCGCGGCCCAGCACCCGCAGCCGTCCCTCGTCGAGCACGCCGACGTCGGAGGTGACGTACCAGCCGCCGTCGAGGGCGGCATCGGTGAGGCCGGGACGCAGCCGGTAACCGGAGAACAGCACCGGCCCGGCCAGGCGGACCCGCCCGTCCGCCCCCACCTTCACATCCACCCCGTCCAGCGGGACGCCGTCGTAGACGCAGCCGCCGCACGTCTCGCTCATGCCGTACGTCGTGACGACCCGCGCCCCGGAGTCCCTGGCCGAGGCGAGCAGGCCGGGCGGCGCGGCGGCGCCGCCGAGCAGGATCGTGCGGAACCGCGACAGATCGGCGCCGGCGTCGATCATGCGCCGGAGCTGGGTGGGGACCAGGGACACGTGCTCGGCGCCGCTGCCCGCCACCGCGGCGGGGGAGAAGCGCTCGTGGATCAGCGGCGCGGACCCGCTCAGCAGGGCCCGGACCAGCACCTGCAGGCCAGAGACGTGGGAGGGGGGCAGGCAGCACAGCCAGCGCTCGCCCGGCCGGGCCGACAGTCGCCTGAGCGAGGCCGACGCCGACGCCCGCAGGGCGGAGGCCGCCAGCTCCACCCCCTTGGGCGTGCCCGTGGAACCGCTGGTCGCGATGATCACGGCCGTGTCGCCGGACGCCGGAACCCCGCCCGGCCATGACCGCGTGCCCCCGGCGGTCACCACGTGGGTCGGACGCAGCTCCTCCAGCGTCGCCCGCAGGACGGGCTCGGCCAGATCGGGCGCGAGGGGAAGCACCGCGGGTCCCCCACCGAGAACCGCCTCGCGAACCATGGCGAACAGGGCGGGACCGGGAGGTAGAACCACCGCGTGCACAGGACGCTCACTCACGGTCGTAAGGTTAGTCCCGTTGAGAGGCGCCCCCCGCCCGTGACCTCGGCCGGGCAACGTGCAGGTGAGTGGGCGCCGAGCAGGCGAGTGAGGAGCGAGTGTGACCGGGAGCACTGTCGACTGGAAGCGGTCGGGTGACTACGAGGACATCATCTACGAGACCGCCGAAGGCATGGCGAAGATCACGATCAACCGCCCCGAGCGGCGCAACGCCTTCCGGCCCACCACGCTTTTCGAGTTGCAGGACGCGTTCAACAACGCCCGTGACGACGGCGACGTCGGTGTGATCATTTTCACCGGTGCCGGCACGGAGGCCTTCTGCTCCGGCGGCGACCAGAAGATCCGCGGCGACGACGGCTACATCGGGCCCGACGGCATCGGCCGGCTCAACGTGCTGGACCTGCAGATCCAGATCCGCCGCCTGCCCAAGCCGATCATCGCCATGGTCGCCGGGTACGCCGTCGGCGGCGGCCACGTGCTGCACGTCTGCTGCGACCTCACCATCGCCGCCGAGAACGCCATGTTCGGCCAGACCGGCCCCAAGGTCGGCTCCTTCGACGGCGGCTACGGCGCCTGGCTGCTCGCCGAGACCGTCGGCCTCAAGAAGGCCCGCGAGATCTGGTACCTGTGCCGGTTCTACAACGCCCAGGAAGCCCTCGACATGGGCCTGGTCAACAAGGTCGTCCCGCTCGAGGAGCTCGAGGCCGAGACCGTCCAGTGGTGCCGCGAGATGCTCGACAAGTCCCCGCTGGCCCTGCGCATGCTCAAGGGCGCGATCAACGCCGTCAGCGACGGGGCCGCCGGCATGCAGCAGTTCGCCGGCGACGCCACCCTCCTGTACTACATGAGCGAGGAGGCGCAGGAGGGCCGCGACGCCTTCAAGGAGAAGCGCAAGCCCGACTTCTCCCGCTTCCCGCGCCGCCCCTAGATGAAGGCTCTCCGCGTTCAGACGAGTACGCGCGCCCGGGAGGGCGCGTCAGAGGGGGGCAGGTGAACCCCGCCACCGCGCTCTCCGGGGTCCTTGTGGACGAGCTGGTGCGCTGCGGCCTCACCGACGTGGTGCTGGCACCCGGCTCCCGGTCGGCGCCGCTGGCCATCGCCGTCCATGGCGACTCCCGGCTGCGCCTGCACGTGCGCGTCGACGAGCGGTCGGCGTCCTTCCTGGCGCTCGGCCTCGCGCGCAGGTCCGAGCGCCCGGTCGCGCTGGTGTGCACCTCGGGCACCGCCGCCGCCAACTTCCACCCCGCGGTGATCGAGGCCCACGAGTCGGGCGTGCCGCTGGTGGTCCTGACCGCCGACCGGCCGCCCGAGCTGCGCGGCACCGGGGCCAGCCAGACGATCGACCAGATCAAGCTGTACGGCTCGTCGGTCCGCTGGTTCACCGAGGTCGGCGCGCCCGAGGAGCGTCCCGGCCAGGTCGCCTACTGGCGCTCGCTCGCCGCCCGCGCCTACCAGCGCGCCCTCGGCCCGGGCGACCCCGGCCCCGTCCACCTCAACCTCGCCTTCCGCGAGCCGCTCATCCCCGACGGCGACTCCTCCTGGTGCGAGTCCCTCGACGGGGACGCCGGCGGCCCCTGGGTACGGGCGCGGGTGGCCCCTCCCTCCGCGGGGCTGCACGTCTCCCCCACCCGGCGCGGCGTGCTGGTGGTCGGCGACGGCGCGGCCAACGTGCGGCGGTACGTCGCCGCCGCCGGCATGGCGGGCTGGCCGGTGCTCTCGGAGCCCACCGGCGGCGCCAGGTACGGCGACCACTCCGTCTCGGCGTACCACTTCCTGCTGGGCACGCCCGAGTTCGCCGACGCCCACCGCCCCGACGTCGTGGTCACCCTGGGCAGGCCGAGCCTTTCCCGGCCGCTGCTGTCGTGGCTCAAACAAGCCGGCGAGCACATCGTCGTCACGCCCGACCTGTCCCGCTGGCCCGACCCCACCCGGTCGGCCACCCAGGTCGCCGAGGCCGTCGAGATCGCCGCCGCGGCCGGGGACGACACCTGGCTGCGCTCCTGGCGGGCGGCCGACTCCGCTGCCCGCGAGGCCGTCGACGCCGTCCTGGACGACTCGGGCATGAGCGAGCCGCGCCTGGCCAGGGATCTCGCCGAGGTGCTCCCCAACAACACCCTGCTGTTCTGCGGCTCCTCCATGCCCATCAGGGATCTCGACCAGGCCATGCGGCCCCGTCGCGGCCTGCGGCTGCTCGCCAACCGGGGCGCGTCCGGCATCGACGGCCTGGTGTCCACCGCCATCGGCGCCGCGCTCGCCCACAACGGCCCCTCCTACGCCCTGATCGGCGACCTCACCCTGCTGCACGACCAGAACGGCCTGATCCTCGGCCCCCGCGAGCCCCGGCCCGACCTGTGCCTGGTCGTGGTCAACAACGACGGCGGCGGCATCTTCTCCCTGCTGCCGCAGGCGGGGCTGCCCGAATCGTTCGAGCGGGTCTTCGGCACCCCGCACGGTGTCGACCTGTCCTACCTCGCCGCCGCCACGGGCACGCCGCACACCCTGCTGTCCTCCATCGACGACCTGCCGAAGGCCATCAGGGGCGAGGGCGTGCGCATCGTGGAGGCCCGCACCGACCGCGAGGCCAACGCCCGCGTGCACGTGGCCATGCGCGAAGCCGCCCAGGAAGCGGTCCGCTCACTCGGCTAGCCGGGCAGGAGCCCGGGGGCGCAGCGCCCTTACGTGAAACCAGGGGCATGCCACGACGTAGGGTGTGAGCCATGCATGTCGAGGAATGGCTTCAGGCGATCCCACCTGTCTGGATCTGCGTGATCGTGGGCATCGTGATCGGCCTGGAGAGCCTGGGCATCCCGCTTCCGGGCGAGGTTGTCCTCGTCAGCGCCGCGCTGCTGTCGGCGCAGCACGTCGTGAACCCTGTGTGGGTCGGGGTCTGCGCGAGCGTGGGCGCCATCGCCGGCGACTCGATCGGGTACCTCATCGGCCGCAAGGGCGGGCAGCCGATGTTCGACCGCCTCGGCAGGCGCTTCCCCAAGCACTTCGGCCCCGCCCACATCGGCAAGGCCAAGAGCGTCTTCGACCGGTGGGGCATGTGGGCGGTCTTCTTCGGCCGCTTCATCGCCCTGCTGCGCATCCTCGCGGGGCCGCTGGCAGGCGCGCTGCACATGCCCTACTGGCGGTTCCTGGTGGCCAACATGCTCGGCGGCATCGTCTGGGCGGGCGGCACCACCGCCGTGATCTACTACCTCGGCGTGGTGGCCGACAAGTGGCTCAAGGGGTTCTCCTGGGTCGGCCTGGTCGTCGCGGTGCTGTTCGGCGTCGGCACGACCCTCTACATCAAGTACCGCGCCTCGAAGATGAAGGAGCCGGAGAGCGGCGGGGAGGCCGGTCAGCGCTCGATGAGCGTGACCTCCAACGAGTAGTGCGAGGCCCGGTAGACGTGGGAGCCGTGCTCCACGGCCCTGCCCTGGTCGTCGTAGGTCGTACGGACCATCGTGAGCAGCGGCGCGCCCCGGCGCTCGTCCAGCAGCCTTGCCTCGGCCGGGGTGGCCGACCGCGCGCCGATGCGCTGGTTCGCCACGCGCATCCGCACGCCGGAGGACCTCAGCAGCTCATACAGGCCGCGTTCCTCAAGGGCCTGCGGCGTCAGCGACCCGAGCCCGGCCGGCAGCCAGTTGTGCAGCAGGGCCAGGGGCTCGCCCGCGGCGTAGCGCACCCGCTCGACGTGGAGCACCTCCGTGCCCGCCGCGACGCCGAGGACCGCGGCGATCTCCTCGTCGGCGCTGACGGGCCGCAGCGACAGCACCCGCGTGGTGGGCTCCTGGCCGGCGCGGCGCAGGTCGTCGTACAGGCTGGTGAGCTCTACCGAGCGCTTGACCTGGCCGTGCACCACCTGGGTGCCGACGCCGCGCTTGCGCACCAGCAGGCCCTTGTCCACCAGATACTGGATGGCCTGGCGGATCGTGGGGCGCGACAGCCCCAGCCGGTCGGCCAGCAGGATCTCGTTGTCTAGCCGGGTACCGGGGGTGAGGTCGCCCCGCCTGATCGCCTCGGCGATCTGCTCGGCCACCTGGAAGTAGAGCGGCACCGGGCTGGAGCGATCGAGGTCGATGTCGAGTCGAGTGCCCAATGCCTTCTCCCGGCTCAGTTGTGATCGCTAAGGGTCCAGGGTAGCGGACGTCAATATGTCCGTACAAAGACCCCCGGCCACCTCGGATCCTTGCCGCCGAGGCGCGCCGCCCGCCGGATGAAACTGTTTCACTTCTCGTGTCGAATGCGCTACTCAGCGTCACCGGAAGCGATACTTTTTCTCCAGGAGGTAATGGAGATGTCAACAACCGATGTTGAAGGGCGTATGACCGAGCTCGAGAACCGGCTCGGCGTGCTGCGCAACCAGACCATCGCGGCGACCTACGTGGCCGGCGAGGCGAAGAAGGAGTCAGAGGCGGGGAAGCTGTTTTACAGGTGCGCGCTCGATGACCTCAAGATCATTCGCTCGCAGCAGGACGTGCACACGATGATCCTCAGCGAGCATTCCCAGCTCCTGGAAGGCCTCACGACGACCGTCGAGGGTCACACGGTGAAGCTGGATGGTCTTGCGGAGACTGTCGAGGGTCATACGGTGAAGCTGGATGGTCTCGCGGAGACTGTCGAGGGTCATACGGTGAAGCTGGACGGTCTCGCGACGACCGTCCAGGATCTCGCGGTCACCGTCGAGGGTCACACGGTGAAACTGGACGCACTCACGACGACCGTCGAGGGTCACACGGTGAAGCTGGACGCACTCACGACGACCGTCCAAGATCTCGCGGTCACGGTCGATGGGCACACGGCGACCCTGGAGCAGCATACGAAGATACTGGGCGATCACTCGAAGAAGTTCGACGAGCACACCGGCATCCTGAACGGTCACACGGTCGCGCTGGACGAGATCCTGCGGATCGTGCGCAAGCTGGATTGAACCCTCACGTCCCCCGAGCCCGGTGAGCACTCTCTTGCCGGGCCTTTTTCGCGTCCAGCCGCAGGTCAGGGTCTGTCCGTCCTGGGCCTAGAGATGTCCTGGCAGATCGCGAGTGAAGTGGCCTGTACATCAGAATGTCACGACAAACAATTGACAGGAAGGTTACCTGAGGTTACAAACCTGGCATGCGGCCGATCTCGTCCCCCGGGACGGTACGGGAGGTATCCATGAGGCGAGTCACACGGTTGGTCACGGCCACGGTGCTGGGAGCGCTGGTGCTGAGCGGATGTTCCGGCGGAGACGGCGCGAAGCCCACGGCGGGCACGTCCGCGGCCCCGGCGGCCGGAGGCCAGGACGGCGGCACCTTCGCCGTCATCACGCACGGCGCGCCAGGAGACTCCTTCTGGGACGTCGTCAAGAACGGCGCCGAGGCGGCCGGCAAGCGGTACGGCGCCAAGGTCACCTACCAGGGCGACGGAGATCCCGCCAAGCAGGCGCAGCTCATCGACCAGGCGGTCAGCGAGAAGGTCGACGGCGTGGCGGTCTCGATGGCCAACCCCGACGCGCTGAAGGAGTCCATCACCAAGGCCGTGGCCGCCGGCATCCCCGTCGTCACCATCAACTCCGGCGCCGACAAGTCCAAGGAATTCGGGGCGATCACCCACGTCGGCCAGTCCGAGGAGGTGGCCGGGCGCGGCGCGGGGGAGAAGCTCAAGGCCGAGGGCGTCACCAAGCTGCTCTGCGTCATCCACGAGGCGGGCAACGTCGGCCTGGACCAGCGGTGCGGCGGCGCCACGGCCACTCTCGGCGGCACGGTGGAGCGGCTGCAGGTGGACGTCAGCAACCTCGCCGACGCGACCTCCAAGATCAAGGCGAAGCTCCAGTCCGACGCCTCGGTCAACGGCGTGCTCACCCTGAACCCGGCGGTCGCCGTCGCGGCCCGCGACGCGATCGCCGACGGAGGCTCCAAGGCCAAGCTCGCCACCTTCGACCTGTCGGGCGACGTCGTCGACGCGATCGAGGCGGGGGAGATCCTGTTCGCGGTCGACCAGCAGCAATACCTCCAGGGATGGCTGCCGATCACGTTCCTTTACCTGTACAAGAGCAACCTCAACACCGTCGGCGGCGGCCTGCCGGTCAACACCGGCCCGGGGTTCGTGACCAAGGAGAACGCCGCGCAGGTGGCCAAGCTCGCGCAGGGTGGCACCCGGTGACCAGCGTCGCCGCCGACGAGCGGATCGCGGGCGCCGGGTGGCCGCGGCGCCTGCTGATTCGCCCCGAGCTCGGCTCGGTGGTCGGCGCCGTCACGGTCTTCGCGTTCTTCTCCTCGCAGTCGGCGGTCTTCCGGTCGGCGGACGGCGTGGCCAACTGGCTGGACCCGGCGTCCACCCTCGGCATCATGGCCGTCGCCATCGCCCTGCTCATGATCGGCGGCGAGTTCGACCTGTCCGCCGGCGTGCTCACCGGCACCACGGGGCTGGTCATGGTCACCCTCGCCACCAAGTACGGGTGGAACGTGTGGGCGGCCATGCTCGCCGGGCTCGTCCTCGCCCTGGCGATCGGCTTCGCCAACGGCCTGCTGGTGGTCAGGACCAAGCTGCCCAGCTTCATCGTCACCCTCGGCACGTTCCTGATGCTGCAAGGGCTGAACCTCGGCGTCACCAAGGCGCTGACCGGCACCGTGCAGGTCAGCGGGCTGCGAAGGGCCGAGGGGTACGAGGGCGCGCGGGCGCTGCTGGCGGGCTCGGTGACCGTGGGCGGGGTGGACATCCGCGTGGCGATCTTCTGGTGGCTCGGGGTGACCGCCCTGGCCACCTGGGTCTTGATGCGGTCGAGGGCCGGGAACTGGATCTTCGCGGTCGGCGGCGACGAGCAGGCGGCACGCGCGGTCGGCGTCCCGGCCGCCCGTACGAAGATCGCGCTGTTCATGACGACGGCCACCGCCGCCTGGCTGGTCGGCTCGATCATGGCGCTGCGCTTCACCTCGGTCCAGGCCAACTCCGGCATCGGGCAGGAGTTCATCTACATCATCGCCGCCGTGATCGGCGGCTGCCTGCTCACCGGCGGGTACGGCTCGGCGATCGGCGCGTCCATCGGCGCGGTGATCTTCGGGATGGCCGACAAGGGCATCGTGTTCGCCGGATGGGACGCCGACTGGTTCAAGTTCTTCCTGGGCGCGATGCTCCTGCTGGCCACCCTCGCCAACCGCCTGGTCCGCCGCTACGCCGAGGAGGTTCGACGATGACCCCGCCGCTTCTCGAGGCCCGCGACGTGGGCAAGGTCTTCGGGAGCGTGATCGCCCTGCGGGGCGTCTCGATGCTCGTACGGCAGGGCGAGGTCACCTGCGTGCTCGGCGACAACGGCGCCGGCAAGTCGACGCTCATCAAGATCCTCGCCGGGGTGCACGTCCAGGACAGCGGCGAGTACCTCCTCGACGGGACCCCGGTGCGGCTCGGCGGCCCGCGCGAGGCCCTCGACCGGGGTATCGCCACGGTGTATCAGGATCTTGCGATGATCCCGCTGATGTCGGTCTGGCGGAACTTCTTCCTCGGGTCGGAGCCGGTCACCGGGCCGTTGCGCCGCTTCGACGTGGCCAGGGCCAAGCGGGTCGCGCGCGAGGAGCTGCGCGCCATGGGCATCGACATCCGCGACGTGGACCAGCCGGTCGGCACGCTGTCGGGCGGCGAGCGCCAGTCGGTGGCCATCGCCCGCGCCGTGTACTTCGGGGCCCGGGTGCTCATCCTGGACGAGCCGACCTCGGCGCTCGGGGTCAGGCAGGCGGGTGTGGTGCTGCGCTACGTCGCCAGGGCGCGCGACCGGGGTCTCGGGGTGGTGTTCATCACCCACAACCCCCACCACGCCTTCCCGGTCGGCGACCGGTTCCTGCTGCTCAACCGGGGCACCAGCCTCGGGCAGTTCGACAAGGCCGACATCACCCGTGATGAGCTGACGTCCCTGATGGCCGGGGGCGCCGAGCTCGACCAGCTGGCCCACGAGCTGGGCCGCGAGATCCCCGCGGGGTCCGCTCCCGAAGATACGGACGGGCCGCCCGTCTCGGGCGTCCCGTAGGGGCGCGCCGGGCGAGGGCCGACCGGCGATCAGCCCTCCAGGGCGTACCTCATGACGCGGAACTTGGCCTGCGCCTCGGCGAGCTCGGCCGCCGGGTCGGAGCCGCCCATGATGCCGCACCCGGCGAACAGCCGGGCCCGCCGCCCCGCGACCTGGGCGCAGCGCAGCGCGATGCCCCACTCGCCGTCGCCGCGGGCGTCGATCCAGCCGACCGGGCCGGCGTAGCCGCCGCGGTCCATGCCCTCCAGCTCGCGGATCACGTCGAGCGCCACCCCGGTGGGCGTGCCGCCGACGGCCGCGGTGGGGTGCATGGCCGCGACCACGTCGAGCACCGACGCGCCGTCGGCCAGCCGGCCCCGGACCCGGCTGGCGAGGTGCTGCACGTTGGGCAGCACCAGCAGCTCGGGCTCATCGGGCACGGTGAGTGAGGCGCACAGCGGCGTCAGTGCCTCGCGCACCGAGGCCACCGCGCAGGCGTGCTCGTGGCGGTCCTTGGCGGAGGCGAACAGGGCCGCCGCCTTGGCCTTGTCGTCGGCCTGGCTGGCCCCGCGATAGGTGGTGCCGGCCAGCACCAGCGACTCGATCGCCGCGCCGGTGTGGCGCACGAGCAACTCGGGCGTGGCGCCGACCAGGCCCGCGCAGGAGAAGGTGTAGCAGTCGGGGTAGGCGCGGGCCAGGCGGTCGAGAAGGACCCGCACGTCGATCTCCCGCTCGGCCCTGGCGACCAGGTCGCGCGCGAGCACGACCTTCTCCAGCCGCCCAGACCTGATCTCGCCCACGGCGCGGCCCACCGCGTGCTGCCACTCGGGCGCGGTCAGCGACCCGTCGCCGTACACGATGCGGCCGGGGGCGGCGGCGGGCGTCATCAGCTCGATGGGCGCGTCGCCCACCGTGGTCAGCCACGCTCGGCCTTTCCTGCGGCCGAGCACCACCCGGGGGACCACCAGCACCGAGCCCGCCGCGTCGGGGTCGAAGGTGAACGAGCCGAACGCGACCGGGCCCGAGCCGGGCACGTGCACGTCGTCGTCGATGTGGGCCTCGCCGAACGCGGTGGCCAGCCACCGCCTGGCCCAGTCGAAGCGCCCCGGCCCCGGGGGGACCGTCACCCGTGCGGCCTCACCCCAGGCCACCAGGCCCTCTCCCTGGTGGACCCAGGCGTAGGGCGGGGCCTGCGGTAGTCGCGCGATCAGGTCTTCGGGGTGATGGATGGGGATGCTGCGAACCAGCGGGGGGCGGGTTATCCCGAGCGCGACACTCACTCTGCCCACCTTATGCGGAAACTGAACGCGTTCGACATCGGGTGGCCTTATCACAACCCCGCCCGCTCAGGGTGATTCGCCGTCATGGGCGTCTACACACGCTCCGTGCCTTGTCAAGCCGCGATAGGAACTTGGTCAACGGTAGCAACGCCTCGCCCGGAGGTAATAGAGCACACTCTCCCCGATCTCTACCTTGGGTTCTCGATCTCCGACCCGGGATCGATCGTCGCAGGTGGAGGTGACCATGGTCAGAAAGATCGCGCTCGTTCTCGCTGCCTCGGCGGTGTGCGTGCCCGCTACGGCCGTCGCGGCGGCGGCCGAGCCGGTGCCCACGGTGATGGCGGCGCTCGGCGACTCGATCAGCGCGGGCTTCAACGCCTGCGGCTGGTACGTCTCCTGCACCTCCCGGTCGTGGTCGGCGGGTGACTCGGCGGACGTCGACAGCCACTACCTTCGCCTGCTCGCCGTCGGCCAGGGCGTCAAGGGGCACAACCTCAACTTCGCCGTGCCGGGGTCGACCAGCGCGGAGCTGGCCGCGCAGGCCGAGAAGGCCGTGGCCGCCAGGGCCTCCTACGTCACGGTCCTGATCGGCGCGCAGGACGCCTGTGTGGCGAGCGAGTCGCGGATGACGCCCGTCGCGACCTACCGCGCCCGCGTCGACCGGGCCTTCGCCGTGCTCGCCTCGGCGGGCGTGAAGATCTTCGCCGCCAGCATCCCCGACCTCAAGCGGCTGTGGCGCATCGGCAGGGAGAGCGCGGTGGCCAGGTCGTTCTGGACGCTCGGCGGCATCTGCCCGACCATGCTGGCCGACGCCCGCTCCAACGCCAAGAAGGACCAGGCCCGCAGAGACCGCGTCAGGCAGCGCGTGCAGGACTACAACGCCGAGATGGCGCAGGCCTGCGCGGCGTACGGCCCGGCGTGCCGCTCCGACGGCGGCGCGGTCTTCTCCTACCCCTACACCCTCGACCACATCAGCAAGTGGGACTTCTTCCACCCGAACGCCGACGGCCAGCGGGCCCTGGCCAAGGTGACGTTCAAGATGGGCTTCCGCTGGGAGCAGCCCCTGACGCCGGAGCCCCTCGCCGTCCCGCAGTGACGGCGCCCCGGCGGGGTCAGAGCCGGCCGTTGTGGCGGGCGAGCGCCGCCGTCTCGATGCGGTTGCGTGTGCCGGTCTTGCCGATCGCCGCCGACAGGTAGTTGCGCACGATGCTCTCCGACTGGTGCGGCGGGCCGGAAAGTACCACCTAATTGATCTACAAAGTAAAGGCGCTGGGCTGGTTCCATCCCCGTCACCCGGAACCGGCCCCGCCTCTACACCGAAGCCAGTAGCCGTGCGGTGTCCTCGGGGCGGGAGAACATCGGCCAGTGGCCGGTCGCCAGCTCGTGCAGCTCCCACTCCGGGCCGCCCAGCCCCGCGAAGTACGGATGCCCCTGCTCGATCAGCTCCCTCACCGGTGCCCCGCAGCGGCTGGGTGAGGGTGCCGTACGGGTGAGGCGTCATCCGCGACAGGATCCGGGCCTTGTCCTTCTCGCCCAGACCGGCGGTGCTCGCCCCGAGCATCTCCTGCCGCTCCCAGGACGGCGGCTCGTACCGCCAGCCATCGGTCAGGTGCGCCTGGATGGACTCCCGGCCCTCCGGCGCGTACAGGTCGAGCTGGGACATCCCTTCGCCGAGCGGGCCGCTGTCCAGGTACACGATCTTGCCGATCCGCTCCGGGATCCGGTTCGCCGCCCCGGTGACCGGAGGCCGTGACCGACATCGTCGGGCACACCTCCCGGGTCGCCGAGGCGCCGCGCCCCGCCGCCGACACGCTGCTGACCCTGGCCTCCGCCGCCCGCCGCAGGAGACGCGTGCGCCTGCGCTACCGCTCATGGCGAGGCGAGGAGACCGATCGCGAGCTGGACCCCTACGGCCTGGTCTTCCACTCGGGCCGATGGTACGTCACCGGCCTGGACCGGCTCAGGCGGCAGATCCGCACCTTCCGCCTGGACCGCGTCGCCTCGGCCGAGACCCTCGCGGAAGGCTTCCCCGGCCCGGAGGAGTTCGACCCGGTGGCGCACGTGATGGACTCGCTCTCCTCGGTGCCGTACCGGCACGAGGTGCGTGTGCTGCTGGAGACCACGCAGGCCGAGGCCCAGCGGCGGCTGCCGCCATCGGTCGCCCGGCTGAGCGAGACCGAGGGCCGGCGTGCTCATGGTGGGCCGCGCGGAGCGCCTGGACGGCATGGCGGCGATGCTCGCCGGGCTCGGGTGGCCGTTCACCGTCCTCGCGCCGGACGCCCTACGGGAGGAGGTCACGGCCCTGGCGGCGCGGCTGGGCGCGTACGGTGCCCGCGACCAGGCCCGGATATCCCGAAGCCATGGCGAGCCGCGAAGTGGCGGTGAGTCATCTCGTGAGGACGCTACGTAGTGGTCGCAAATAGGTGAGATCGCGGGTCGTTCCCCGCTCCCTGATCGTGATCTCGTTCGGTCGGTGATCATGGTCGTCGCAGAGGCGCCGGGGTGCGTGCTGAATGGGAGCTGGATGAGCTGATCGGTGCCTGGTAGGGCAGGCGGGTCAACGCCGGCCGGCCGCGCGAGTACCTCGACTACGACCCCGCGCTAGTCATCCGGTACGGCCGAGCCGTACACCATGGTGTCGACGATGGCCTCGACGGCGGGCCGGGTGACACTGCCGGGAGGCGCGCTGACCAGGGCGAACAGGGCGCTGCCGTAGAGCGCGATGAGCGCGGGGACCTTCTCACGCGCGATCTTCAGCCCCAGCTGGTCGTGATGCCCGGCGGTGAAACGCACCGCGACCTCCTGCAGCCCCGCCAGCGCCGCGGCCAACGCCGGGCGGCGCACCGCCTCCAGCTGTAGCTCGAAGATCGCGAGGTAGCGGTGGCGCAGCGTGGTCGCCGCCCCGAGCAACGACTCGGTCAGCATCTCCACCAGGTTGGCGCCGCCCGCGGGTTGGTGCTCGGCCGCCTGGTCCATGTCGGCCAGGTGGAGCTCGACCACCCGCTCGGCGGCGGCCACCAGCAGCGCCTCGCGGCTGCGGAAGTAGTTGGACGCCGTGCCGACCGGCAGCCCCGCCTCCTTCTCCACCGCACGATGGGTCACCCCGTGCACCCCCGAGGCCGCCAGCAGGTCGATAGCGGCGTCCGTCAGGGCCTGGCGGCGGGCAGGGTTGGTGGGCGGCACCCCGCCATGCTATCAATAACCGTACTAGTACGACCGTAGTGAATGGAGGGGTGCCATGCGTGTCGTCGTGGTCGGTGCCGGGCTGGGCGGGGTGGTGGCCGCGGTGGGCCTGCACCGCCAGGGGCATCAGGTGACCCTCTACGAGCGGGGCGCCGAGCTCCGCGAGGCGGGCACCGGCGTGGTGATCATGCACAACGGGCTCCGGGCGCTGGAGGAGCTCGGCTACGACACGAGGGGACGGTCGACCCCCGCCCGCAGCGCCGGGCTGCGCGACTGGCGCGGGAGGCCGCTGCTGATCACCGACGCCGTGCGGGCACAGCGCGAGGTCGGATCGATGACCGTGGCCGATCGGGCGGAGCTGCACCGCACCCTGCGCGCCCCACTGCCCGCCGAGGCGGTGCGGACCGCGACACCGGTGGAGCGGCTGGAGCCCGGCGTGGACGCAGTGGAGGTGTTCAGCGGAGGCGAGCGCGTCCAGGAGGCGGACGCGGTGATCGTGGCCGACGGGATCGGCAGCAGGCTGCGCGGGCAGCTGTTCCCCGGTCACAGCGGGTTGCGCAGGGTCGGCCGCATGGACCTGCGCGGCACCCTGCCCCGCCCTGCGGGGCTGGACGTGGAGGAGCTGCTGGCCGGCATCCTGATCGACCGGCGCACCGGGGGGATGTTCGGGCTGTTCCCCATCGGCGCGGACGGGCTGTACTGGTTCACCGACTCCGTGCTGCCGGAACCCGTCCCGGGGCCGGAGGAGGCGCGCGAGCAGATGCTGACGCTGATGGCCGACTGGCACCCTGCCGTCCCCGCGCTGCTGGCGGCCACCGTGGCCGACGACGTCTACGTCGACCCGATCGCCTGCCTGGCCGAGCCGCTGCCGGCGTTCGCGACCGGCAGGATCGCGCTGCTCGGCGACGCCGCGCACGCCATGACGCCCGACCTCGGGCAGGGCGCCAGCCAGGCCTTCGAGGACGCCGCCGCGCTCGCCCACCACCTGTCGGGGGCCGGGCCCGCCGAAGTGGCCGAGCGGCTGCTGCGCTACGACGCGCAGCGCCGCCCGCGCGCCAACCGGCTGATGCGGGCCGCGGAGCGGCAGTCGCGGCTGACCTCGCAGACCGGGGCCGCCGCCTGGGCGCGTGACACCCTGCTGCGCGCGATCCCGGCCCGCCTGGCCACCCGGCAGCTCGCCGCCATCTGGAACGCCTAGTGCGGCCCGCGGGCGCCCACGACCCCGCCCGCCCGGCGGGCCGACCACGGCGGACCTGCGCGGTCACCGGCGTGGGGGCAGCAGCGGGGCGCCCAGACGAGGGCGGTCGGCGGGGTTGGGGGTGTGCGCGGGATACTGCGCCAGCCGCTCCAGCGCCAGGTCGATCGCCCGCTCCAGCTGGGTGTCGATCCCCCGCGCGTAGTCCTGCGGGGTGATGTCGACCTCGATGTCAGGATCGGTGCCGTAGTTCTCCACCCGCCACCCCACGTCGTCGAAGGTGAAGGAGAACTCCGGCTGGGTGGTCACCGTGCCGTCGGCCAGCCGGTGGCGCGGCCAGATGCCGATCACCCCGCCCCACGTGCGCTTGCCGATCAGCGGGCCGAGCCCGAGCAGCTTGAAGGTGTGGCTGAAGATGTCGCCGTCGGAACCGGCCCACTCGTTGGTGATCGCCACCAGCGCGCCGCGCGGCGACTCGGCGGGATACGGGTCGGGCACCCCCCAGCGCGGGAAGTCGTAGCCGATCCGCCGCCGGGCGAGCTTCTGCAGCAGCAGCCCCGAGACGTGGCCGCCGCCGTTGAAGCGGACGTCCACCACCAGCCCCTCCCGGTCGTACTCGGCGAGGAACCCCCGGTGGAACTCGGCGTAGCCGTCGGGGCCCATGTCGGGAATGTGGAGGTAGCCGATCTTGCCGCCGGTGCGCTCGTGGGTGCGGGCGCGGTTGGCCTCCACCCAGTCGCGGTAACGGCCGGGCTCCTCGTCCGACAGAGCCTTGACCGTCACCGTCCTGGTCGGCCTGTCGCCGCGCCTGATGGTCAGCTCGACCTCCTGGCCGGCCTGGTTGACCAGGAGCCTGGCCGGGCCGGCGACCGCCCCCGCGGGCTGGCCGTTGATCGCCACCACCGCGTCGCCCGGCCGCACGTCCAGCCCCGGCCGGTTGAGCGGGGAGGTGGCGTCGGGGTCCCAAGGGTCGCCGGCGACGATGCGCGCGATCGTGTGGACGCCGTCGGCGTAGGACCAGTCGACGCCCAGCTTGCCCTGCCAGTAGTGGGGGCGGGTGCGGTACTCGCCGCCGCTCTCGTAGGCGTGGGAGGTGCCGAGCTCGCCCAGCAGCTCCCACAGCAGGTCGGAGAACTCCCCACGGGTGCCCACCCGGTCGACCAGAGGGAGGTAGCGCTCGTAGACGCCGTCCCAGTCGATGCCGGCCATGTCCTGCACCCAGAAGTTCTCCCGCTGGAGCCGCCACGCCTCGCGGAACATCTGCCGCCACTCGGCGGCCGGGCGGACCGAGACCTTCACCCGGTCGAGGTCGATCCACCCCCCGGCCCTGCCGTGAGCCTCCTCCTCGGAGGGCGGCTCGCCCGCCCTGATCACCCGTAGCCGCTGCCCGGACCGGTAGAGCAGCGTCGTGGCGTCCCTGCCCAGGAGGAAGTCGGTGACGTCGCAGACCACGGTCTCGGACTTCTGCTTGACGAAGTCGTACGCCTGCAGGGTGCCGGAGGTGGACTCGGCGAACTCGTCGCCGCGGCTGCCCTCGACCGGGAAGGAGGTGAACAGCACCTTGTCCTTCATGCCGGCGACGCGCTCGTAGCGGCCCTCGGGCACCGGGAAGGCGACGACGCGGCGCTCGATGCCCTCGAACTCGATCTCCAGGCCCTCCCCCTCCCCCTCGGCCTCACCGGGCGCCTGATCTGCGCCGTCACCCGCGCCCTCGGCCTGCTCACCGGGCGTGGCGCTCTCGCCGGTGGCGGAAATCTCGCCCTCCGCCGCGCCGCTGCGGACGCCGTCCTTGCCGGGGGTGGTCCCGTCGGGGGCGTCCTTGGCGGGCGGGTCGTCGCTGGACAGCGGCCTCGGCTCGGGGACGAAGGGCGAGCCGACGTCGGGCCGCAGCGCGATCGCGTACGGCCGGGTGCCGAGCGGGAACCCCAGGTCGAACTGCAGCGAGTCGTACACGGGGTTGAACACGCGCTGCCCGATGAAGTACAGGTATCTGCCCTCGGGGTCGAAGGCGGGCCTGCTGTCGCGCAGCACCGGGCGGGTGGCCAGGTAGGTCTCCCCGGTGGCGACCCTGCACAGCTTGATGGCGGTGGTCTGCGCGGTGTCGGGGAAGGTGTAGGCGAGCCAGTCGCCCTCGGGGGACCAGACGGCGTCCTCGACGCGGCCGAACCTGCTGCTGTCGGCCACCGTCAGCCTCGCCTCGCCCTCGCCGTCACTCGCCTCGGGCAGGGTGATGATGAGGAGCTCGTTGCGGTGGTTGGTCAGCGCGATGCGGTCGGCGCCCGGTGACACCGACAGGGCGATCGCCCGCCCGGTGTCCAGGGCGGACAGGCGCACCGGGGCGGCGCTGCCGTCGGCCGTCAGGATGACCAGGACCTCGCGGTCGCCGTCGTCGCTGGCCGCCGCCACCAGCCGCTCGCCGTCCTTGAGCCAGCTCAGCAGGCGGTAGCGCACGCCGTCCGGCTCGCCGTGCTGGCGGACCGGCCCCTCCCAGTTGCCGAAGGAGTACGCCTTGCCGCGCGTGGTGATCGCCAGGCCGCTGCCGTCGGGGGTGAGGGTGGCGCTGTCGAGGTAGTGCCCGGCGGGGACGAACCGGCGGTTGCGCTGGGTGTGGGAGCTTCCCAGGCGCACCTCGACCGCGCGCCCCTCGCCCTCGGCCGGGTCCAGAATGTACAGCTCGGCCGCCGCGTGGTAGACGAGCCGGTGGCCGTCGCTGGCGAGGTTGCGGGCGTAGTAGTCGTCATGGTCGGTGTGCCGCTGGAGGTCCTCGCCGGCGGGGGTGCACGAGTAGACGTTGCCGATGCCCTCGTGGTCGGACAGGAAGTAGATGCGCTCGCCCACCCAGCAGGGCGAGGCGAGGTTGCCCGCCAGGGAGATCAGCCGGGCGAACTCGCCGCCGCCCTCCCGGTCGACCCACAGGTCGCCCACCGTGCCGCCCCGGTAGCGCTTCCAGCGTGCCGGGTCGGCGGTGTTGCGGCCGAGCACGATCGCCCCGCCGGGACCGTAGGAGATGGAGTTGGCCGGGCCGTAGGGCAGGCGCTGGGAGACGCCGCCGGCGTCGACGCGGTGGAGCCATCTGCGGCGGCCGAAGGGCTGGCCCTCGTCGCTGGCGTAGACGACCGCGCCGCCGGGATCCCATCCGGTGACCGTGCACAGGGCGCCGTCGTAGGTCATGCGCCTTCCGGCGCCGCCCTCGGCGGGCATGACGTAGACCTCCTCGGGCCCCTCCTCCCGGCCGACGAAGGCGATCTTCGTGCCGTCGGGGGAGAAGCGGGGGTAACCGGCCTCGGCGACCCCGGCGGTCAGGCGGAAGGCCCTCCCGCCGTCGGCGGAGACCATCCACAGGTCGTCCTCTGCGGCGAAGACGACGACCTCGCCGAAGATCGTGGGGAAGCGGAGGTAAGCGGGCATCGATCCTCGCGTTCGGCCGGGGGTTTCCATGATCAGGCACCCGGGCCGCCGCGTCGAGACCGTGAACGCCCCCTCTGCGGCGCCGGGGAGAGCCGCATGACCGCCGAGCGGGTCGTGCGGGGGAGGGCCGCACAACCGTCGAACGGGGTCACAGGGCGCGATCGCCGCACATCACGGGTCGGATCTACCTGTCCACGCGGTGGCCGGAGGGGGAGTGCCTGATCATGCTTTACCACAAGGGCCCGAATCGTGCGTTACCAACAAGGGCCCGGATTACGGGCTATGCCGGCCCCGCCGCACGGCTCGCCGGGTTGGTGATGCGACGAGCGGCGTCACCGGGCCTCTTCGCGCTCCGCGGGTCGCTTGTCGTCGTCGTCTTCGCGCTTGGTCTGCTTGGTCTCGCGTGTAGCCTTGATAGCTGCTTTCTTGGCCTTTCCGGTGGCTTTGGTGGATTTCTTGCGTGTTCCCGCCATGATTCCCCCTGCTCATGGGCCGTGCATTGAATGACAATGCACCATATTCGGTGCATCGCAGCGTTAAATACCCAACAGCGGAGTCAATCATCCATATGTGTCTTTCGCGGCTTACAGCAGCGTGAGTTGCTCCGGCCCGCCGCCGCCCGCCGCCGGGAGCGACGGGAACGCGGGGCGGACGCGGCGCGCGGCGGCCGGGGTGGACCTGCCCACGCCGAAGCGGCCCGCCAGCTCCTGGACCTGCCGGGCGACGCGCGCCCGGTAGGCCTTGGGCGCGTAGGCGCCGCGGCCGTACAGCTCCAGGTAGCGGGGGACCAGGCGGGGGTGCTCGCGGCCCAGCCAGCCGAGGAACCACTCGCGCGCCCCGGGCCGCAGGTGCAGCACGATGGGGACGACGTGGGTGGCGCCGGCGTCGGCGATCTGCCGCACGGTGCGGGCCAGCGCCTGTGGCGAGTCGGTGAGGTAGGGCAGGATCGGCGCCATCAGCACCCCGCACGGCAGGCCGTGCTCGGTGAGGGTGGCGCAGACCTCCAGCCGCCTGCCCGGCCGGGGGGTGCCGGGCTCGACCGAGCGCCACAGCTCGTCGTCGACGAAGCCGATCGACAGCGAAACCCCGACGTCGGTGACCTCGGCCGCCTCGGTCAGCAGGTCGAGGTCGCGCAGGATGAGCGAGCCCTTGGTCAGGATGGAGAAGGGATTGCCGGCGTCCCTCAGGGCGGACAGGATGCCCCGCATCAGCCGGTAGCGCCCCTCGGCTCGCTGGTAGCAGTCGACGTTGGTGCCCATGGCGATGTGGTGGCCGCCCCAGCGCGGCGCGGCCAGCTCCTTGCGGGCCAGCTCGGGGGCGTTGACCTTCACGACGATCTTGGAGTCGAAGTCGTGGCCGGAATCGAGGTCGAGATACTCGTGGGTCTTGCGGGCGAAGCAGTATGTGCACGAATGCGTGCATCCCCGGTAGGGGTTGATCGTCCATTGGAAGGGGACCTGGCTTGCCGCCGGAACGCGGTTGACGATCGTGCGGGCGTGGATCTCGTAGAAGGTCATGCCCCGGAACTCCGGGGTGTCGAAGGTCTTGGCCACCGCGCCACGGGCGAACAGCGGCATGGCGGAGGCGCCCTGGCCGGTGTCGGTCAGGCGCAGGTTGTCCCAGCGCATGACCTGATTAGAACAGAGGTTCGAGAAAGATCGCAACAACGAAACTGGCGGTAAAAAGGACGGCATGGTATGGCTAAGGATCTTGGGGGTGGGCAGAAAGTCGGCACACCGCTTGCGTTGCCGGGAGGTCGGCGTGCCTTGGTCCAAGGACGAGGAGCGAATGCTTGCCCAGATCGAGAGTTATCTCATTGATGCCGATCCACGACTCGCCGCCCGGCTTGAGTCGTTCAACGAACGCGTGCAGCGCAAGGCGGCCGGAGAGCAGAAGCGCGCCGCCCGTGAGGCCAGTGGCCGGCGCCGCCTGAGCAGGTCGTCGATCATCATCCTGGTGAGCTGGCTGCTGATCGCCACCTTGGTGGCGACCCTGCTGATCATGGTGTTCCATCACGACGCGGCGGCCGCGCTGCCGATGTGAGGGCGGGGCCGCGCGCCACCGCCCGAGTCTTCCGCCGCTGCCACGGCGGGTCCCCCCCTTGAACGGGCCGGCCCCCGCCGTGCAAGCGCGCGGCAGGTCAGGTCAGGCTCGAGACCACCACACCTTCCGCCAGGGCGCCGAACCGCGCCCTGGCGGAAG
>NZ_JBFBIK010000059.1:0-44746 GCF_040685555.1 Sphaerisporangium sp. NPDC088356 | reverse complement strand
TGGCGGGCCGGCCCCGGGCGCGAAGAAATCCCGGGAAGGAATCCCTGTGTTTCAGGGGTCTTCCCGGGATCGTTTCTCTTCGTTACCGGTTCAGTTCTCGCCGGCCGGCGGGTGGCCAGTTCACATGGGAGTAGCGGGCGGCCCCAGAGCCGGTGGCGAGCGCCCAATATCTGTCACCGTAGGACCAGTGCCACCATTCGGTCGGGTAATTGGTCAGCCCGGCCTCCTCGAGGACCTTGGAGAGGATCTCCCGGTTGGCCCTGGCCTCCACCGAGATGTTGGCAGCCGCCGTGTAGCAGGCGTCGTCGCTCTCCTCGGGGCTGGCGTTGACCTCGGTGCCCATCGGCAGTTCCTCCCCCGCCTCCGTGCACAGGGTGAGGTCCACGGCCGCGCCGCAGACGTGCGGAGCGATGTGGGGAGGGGACAGCGAGCGGCTGGTCTGCACGTAGAGATGATCTTCCGGCCAGTCGGGGTTGGCCTCGCGAAGCCTGCCCGCGTACCGGGTGAAGTACCGCTCCTGCAGCGAGTACGGCCGGTACCCCTCCACCACGATGAAGCGCAGCCCGTCCGGCAGCAGCTTCTGCGCCCGGAGGAGCCGCTGGGCCAGCCCCTCGCGGAGGTGGGCGAACGCGCCCTCCGGGTCGGCGAGGCGCCCGTCGAGGAGGATTTCGGTGTTCGCCCGCAGGTCCACCAGGGGCTCGCCCGACTCCTCGACCGGCACGGCGGCCACCCGGGGATCGGACATGAGAATGATCTGTGACACGCTCTCTCCTGAGCACTGTGCCAGGCGGAGCGACCGCCTGCGGCATCTGGCCCCCCGCGACGGCCGCGTGCTCGGCGGGCCTGTCGAGGCGGGCGGGCCTCACGCTGTCGGCCCTCGCCGCCAGGTTCGGCCGCTCCTCTACAAGTTCTCTCCAAAAACGCGCTAAAGAGCGGAGAGAAGTTCCGTGTACTCCCGGGTGCCGAAGGCGGCGAAGACCCCGAGGGCCTCCTCGCGAAGCGCCCGCGCCCCCGCCGCGTCGCCGCGCGCCGCCCGTACGCTCGCCAGGTCACGCAGCGAGCGGGCACGGAAGAGCGGCAGCCCGAGGTCGTCCCAGACGGCGATCGAACGGGTGAGCCGCTCCTCGGCCTCGGCGAAGTCGCCCCGCGCCAGGTGCAGCTCGCCGATCGTGCGCAGGATCAGCGCCTCCCCGAACCGGTCGGCCTGGCCGGTGCAGACGCCTAGAGCGTCCACCAGTCCGGGCAGGACGGCGTCGTGCTCGCCCAGCCGGATGCGCGTCTTGGCCAGCGACTGGACCGCGTAGGCCTCCATCAGCACGTCGTCGGTCTCGCGCAGCAGCTCGACCGCCCGCGCGCTCAGCGTCTCGGCCAGGCGCAGGTCGCCCGACGCGCGATGCACCAGCGCGGTGGAGCGAAGGGTGAGGGCCTCCCCGCGCTTGCTGCCGAGCCGCCTGAACGCGGCGAGCGCGTCGTCGAGCAGCGCCGACGCGGCGGCGTAGTCGCCGCGTTCGAGGAACACCGACCCGGCCAGCCTCTTGGCGTAGCCGGTGCCCGAGTCGTCGCCGAGCTCCTCGAAGGCGGCCCCGCCAGCTCCAGGTGGGGCAGCGCCTGCTCCAGGTCGCCCTCCTCGCGGCAGGCGGTGCCGATGCCCGCGAGCGCGACCGCCTCCCCGTGGGCGTCCCCGCCCTTCCTGAACAGGGGGAGCGACTCGTGGAAGAACCCCCGCGCCTCGGGGTAGCGGTCCTGTCTGTTGCGGAGCTGGCCGAGCCCCACCAGCAGGGTCGCCTCGCCCAGCACGTCACCGGCCCTGCGCACGGCCGCCAGCGCCGCCTCGTGCGTGCGCCGCCACTCGTCGAACCTCGCGTCCACCGAGAACGAGGACGAGCACAGCGCCGCGCTCACCTCGCAGGCCACCTCGTGCAGGTCCATCGCGGCGGCCCGCTCGACGGCGACGACCAGGGCCGGGGCCTCCGCGAGCATGCTGCGGTAGGCGTCGCCGCACTCCTCGAGGGTGCCGGGTATCCCGGTGGGCGGGACGCCGAGGGCGCGCAGGAACCGCCCGAGCACCTCAAGGGGAGGGGCGGGGGAGTCGCTGACGCCGCGCAGGTCGGCGTACAGCTGCCCGTCCGGGTACGCGTCGGTCACCTCGTGGGCGACCTTGACCGCGAGCGCCGACTTGCCGACGCCGCCCTTGCCGGAGATCACCGCCACCGTGACCGTGTCGCTCGGGGCGTTCAGGCACGCAGTCAGCTCGGCGATCTGCGTGGCCCGCCCGGTGAAGTCGGGAACGCCGCGCGGCAGGTGCCCGGGCACGACCTCCTGGCGCGGCTCCTCCTGGACGGCAGGCGGCGCGGGGGAGCCGCCCGTGCCGGCGGGGCTCGTGGCGGGAGCATCGGCCGGCGGCGGCGGGGTGACCGGGCCGACCGGGGCGGCGCCTCGCTTCACGCCGGGCCGGGCCGGCGAGGGGTCCCCCCGCAGCATGGCCTCGAACAGGTGCCGCAGCTCGGCCCCGGGGTCCACGCCCAGCTCGTCCGCCAAGGCGCGGCGGCCCTCGTGGTAGACGGCCAGCGCGTCCGCCTGGCGGCCCAGCCGGTACAGCGCCGTCATCAGCCGGCCGCGCAGCCGCTCGCGGGTAGGGTGCGCCCAGACCAGCTCGGTCAGCTCGCCGACCAGCTCGGCCTCCCTGTGCACGGCGAGCTCCGCGCCGATCCGCTCCTCAAGGACCGAAAGGCGGGTCTGCTCCAGCCGCCCGGCCTCCCCGCGCAGCGCGTCCCCGATGCCGCCGAGGGCCGACCCCCGCCACAGGGCCAGCGCGGCGCGCAGCTCGTCGGCCGCGGCGTCGTGACGGTCCTCGGCGGCGTGGCGGCGGCCCTCCGCCACCCGGTCCTCGAAGGTCCGCAGGTCGAGCTGCCCGTGCTCGGGCCTGATCAGGTAACCCGGCGGCCTGGTCTCCAGCAGGTGGTCCTGCCCGGCGTGCACCAGCGCGCGGCGCAGCCCGTACACGTAGGTCTGGATCAGCGCGTTGGCGCTGCTCGGCGGCCGGTCTCCCCACAGGGCGTCGACGAGGTGCTCACCGGAGACGACCCTGCCCGCGCTGAGGAGCAGTGCCGCCATGAGGGCACGCGGCTTCGGGCCGCCCAGCGAGAGCCGCTCCCCGCGATGCCAGGCTTCCACCGGACCGAGCAGAAGAAATTCCAACCGTCCTCCGTGGGCTCCCCAGGCCACCTAGAGGCAAGTGATAGCACTGACGCCCGCGAAACGGAACCCGTTTGGCGCGAGATCCTCCGACAATCCGACACGGAGGTCTCGCCGGTTGTGGTCGGCACCCCGTGAGCGGTCAGAGGATCGCGCCGTCGTCCCAGCCCGAGTCGGGGGGCGGGCCGTCGCCCATCCGCACGATCAGCGCCACGAAGCCGCCGATGAAGGCGGCGATGGCGGCGAACACGATCCACCCGTCCATCGGCCAGGACAGGAGCGCGGCGAGCAGCAGGTAGGCCGGGCCGCCGAACAGGGCGAACCAGGCGATCTTGGTGCCGGCGTCCATCTTCGGGAGCGGCGGCGGGGGAGGCGGGACGTAGTGGTCGCCGTCGTCCTCTTCGGGAGCCGGGGGCGGGGCGGCCGGCTCCTCCTCGCGGGTCTCCGCGGGGATCTCCGCCTTCACCTGCTGGGGGGCGTCTTCGACGGGGACGTTCTCGCGGTCCGGCCATGGCTGGCCGGCCGAGGTGGCCTCGGCGGTTTCGTTGAAAGAGGCGACGATCTGACGCCAGACCTCGTCCTCATCACTCTGTGGCGTCACCGGTCACTTCGATTCGTTCCTCTGCTCATGATGAGGTCGGATCAGTCTTCTCCGCAGTGGGATCAGTCTCTCTGCAAGGGTACCGACGCATGGGCCCTGATGAAGTCGAGGCTCCCCTCGAAAATCTCGGGAGCATCGTTGTCGAGCGTCGCCACGTGGTAGCTGTTCGCGCACTCGCGGACCGTCAGGTTGTCGCCGAGGGCCTGGCGCAGCAGCTCGACGCTCGCCGGTTTCACAACGTGGTCCTCGGGGCTGTGGTAGACCAGCACGGGCTGGGTGACCCGGCCGAGCTCCGACTGGACCAGCGACCACAGCCTCGGGAGCGTGGCCGCCGCCCTGACCGGAGTGCGCGTGTAGCCCAGCTCGGTGACCCCCTCTCGCTTGATGTCGTTCGCGACGCCGGCGACCGAGGGGAGCACGAACCTCAGCACGGGGGCCAGCTTCAGCAGCGGGGTGTCGTTCACGATGGACGGGTTCACGACCACCAGGCCACGCACCGAAGAGCCGTGCACCTCCGCCAGCCGGAACGCCATGCACCCCCCGAGCGACAGGCCCATGACGAAGACCTCGGCACACCTGCTCCTGAGGCTCTCGAAGGCCCTCTCCAGCTCGGCGAACCAGTCCTCCCAGCGGGTGCGGTTCATCTCCTGCCAGGTGGTGCCGTGTCCGGGCAGGCGGGGCAGCGACACCGTGAGGCCCGCCGCCGCGAGGTACTGCCCCCAGGGGCGCAGCGACTGCGGCGTCCCGGTGAAACCATGGCAGAGCAGGACCCCGACCTGGCCACCTTCGTGCTGATACGGCTCGGAGCCGGGCATGAGCGGCATGTTGGGTTCCTCTCCTGATACGGCAGGCTCGATCGTCGCACGTTCGAGGGCCGTCCCGCGAGATCCGCGAGCCCGGTGTCGCGGTTGGTGGGCGGTGAGGTGTAGGTGAGGTGCGCCCGGCATGCGAAGATGACGCCACGCCGGTTACAGCGATGTGAACCCCGAGAGAAGCCAGAGAAGAGGTGCCCCGAGTGTTCTACTGGGTGGTGAAGGCCATTCTCTCGCCGTTCCTCCATCTGGTGTTCCGTCCCTGGGCCGAGGGCAAGGAGCATGTCCCGAAGGAGGGCCCGTCGATCCTCGCGGGCAACCACCTGTCGTTCGCCGACCACTTCTTCGGCGCGCTGCCGCTGCCCCGCAAGGTCATCTCGCTCGGCAAGGCCGAGTACTTCACCGGGCGCGGCATCAAGGGGCTGCTGAGCCGGGCGTTCTTCACCGGCGTCGGCACCGTGCCCATCGACAGGTCAGGCGGCAAGGCCAGCGAGGCGGCGCTGCGCACCGGCCTGCGCATCCTGCGCGAGGGCCAGGTCCTCGGCATCTACCCCGAGGGCACCCGCTCGCCCGACGGGCGCCTCTACAAGGGCAAGACGGGCGTGGCCCGGCTGGCACTGGAGTCGCGGGTGCCGGTGATCCCCTGGGCGATGGTGAACACGTTCGAGATGATGCCTCCCGGCCGCAGGTTCCCGAAGCTCGGCATCCGCCCCGGCGTGAAGTACGGCAAGCCGCTCGACTTCTCCCGCTACTACGGCATGGAGGAGGACCGGCTGGTGCTCCGCGCCGTCACCGACGAGATCATGTACGCGCTGATGGAGCTGTCCGGCCAGGAGTACGTCGACAAGTACGCCGCCAGCGCCAAGGTCGAGATGGCCCGCGCGGCGAGGAAGCCCGCCTCCTCCTAGGCGCGAGGATGCAGGGGTGACCGGGCGGTTCGGTGTCTCCGGCGCGCGATCGACCGTCGCCGTCGAGGCGAGCAGCGCGTCAGCTCAGCCGGTCCGGTGGCCTGGCCGCCGCCACCGCCACCTGGCCGAGGCTGATGCCCCCGTCGTTCGGCGGGACGCGGGAGTGCAGCAGCACCCTGAAGCCGCGCTCCTCCAGCAGGCCGGTCGCCCGCTCGACGAGGAAGAGGTTCTGGAACACCCCTCCGGACAGCGCCACCGCCGCCAGGCCGGTGCGCTCGCGTACCCGCAGGCAGCCTTCCACGATGAGCCGGGCGACCCCGTTGTGGAAGCGCGCGGAGATCACCCCCGCCTCGGCCCCCGCGCGGGTGTCCTCCAGCACCGCCTCGACCAGATCGCGCCCCGCCACCGTGAACGGGCGCTCACCGGCCGTCGCGCCGCCGGCGGGGTCGAGGATGCGGCAGGGGTACGCCCGCCGCTCGCCGGGCGCGGCGATCTGCTCCAGCTCGACGGCGGCCTGCCCCTCGTAGGTGACCGCGTCGCGCCCCGTGACCATGGCGGCGACCGCGTCGAACAGGCGTCCCGCGCTGGAGGTCGGCGGCGCGTTCACGCCCCGCGCGGCCATGGCGGCGACGGCGTCCCACTGGCCGGCGTTCCGCTCGCGTATCGACAGCCCCTCCGGCGCCCCCGTGCCGAGGTAGGCGGCGGCCATGCGCCAGGGCCGGCGGATCGCGGTCGCCCCGCCGGGCATGGGCACCGTCTCCAGATGCCCCGCGCGCTCGAACCCGGCCAGATCGGCGACCAGGAACTCGCCGCCCCACAGCGTGCCGTCCGGGCCGTATCCGAGCCCGTCGAAGGCCACGCCGATCACCGGCCCCGCCTCGCCGTTGTCGGCCAGGCACGACGCGATGTGCGCGTGGTGGTGCTGCACGCCCACCAGCTCGACGCCTTCCCGCTCCAGCGCGTACTTGGTCGAGAGGTACTCCGGGTGCAGGTCGTGGGCGACCACCTCGGGCCTGATGCCGAACAGCCGCTGGAAATGCCCGACGCCGTCGGTGAACGACCTGAGGGTCTCGTAGTTCTCCAGGTCCCCGATGTGGTGCGACACGAACGCGCGGCGTCCCTCGGCCAGGCAGAAGGTGTGCTTCAGCTCGGCTCCGCAGCCGAGCACCGGCCGGCGGACCTCTGCCGGGAGGGGCAACGGCGCCGGGACGTAGCCCCGCGAGCGGCGGATCGGCAGCTCCCTGCCCCGGAACACCCGGACGACCGAGTCGTCGGTGCGGGTGTGGATCGGGCGGTCGTGGACGAGGAAGGCGTCCGAGATGCCGTGCAGGCGCTTGAACGCCACCTCGTCGAGGTAGGCGATCGGCTCGTCGGAGACGTTCCCGCTGGTCAGCACGATCGGGGTGGGGAAGTGCCGCAGCAGCAGGTGGTGCAGGGGGGAGTAGGGCAGCATCACGCCGAGCGACCGTGCCCCGGGCGCGACCGCGTCCGCGACCCCTATGAGCCCGTCCTTCGCGGCGGGGTGTTCGGCGCGGCGGCGCAGGAGCACGATGGGCCGGCGCCGGCCGGTGAGCAGCCGCTCCTCGTCCGGGCCGATCTCGCAGAGCAGGCGTGCCGCCGCCAGGCAGGGCACCATCAGCGCGAACGGCCGGTCCTCCCGGTGCTTTCCGGCGCGCAGCGCCGTGACCGCACGCTCCAGATCGGCACGGACGGCTAGGTGGTACCCGCCGATGCCCTTGACCGCGAGGAGCCGTCCCGCCCGGAGGAGCCCGGCCGCCTCCGCCACGGGGTCGCCCGGGATCTCCCGCAGCGAGGCGTCGACCAGCCGCAGGCGCGGGCCGCACTCGGCGCAGCACAGCGGCTGGGCGTGGAACCGCCTGCTGGCCGGGTCGTGGTACTCCGCCGAGCACGCCTGGCACATCTCGAACGCCGCCATCGTGGTGCCGGCCCGGTCGTACGGAGAGGCCCGGACGATCGTGAAGCGCGGCCCGCAGGCGGTGCAGTTGATGAACGGATAGCCGTACCTGCGGTCGGAGGGATCCTCCAGCTCCCGCAGGCAGTCGGCGCAGGTGGCGACATCGGGGGATATGAGGGCCCGCCCCCGCCCCGCGCCCGTGCTCGGCGCGATGCCGAACCCGGGCACACCCGTGACGGGCACCTCCCGCCAGGTGACGCCGTCGACGATCGCGAGCGGAGGCGGCCTGTGCCTCACGGTCTCCAGGAACTCGGCCACGGCGGTGGAGAGGCCCTCGACCTCGATGAACACGCCGTGCTCGTCGTTGCCGACCACCCCGCACAGCCCCAGCCGCGTCGCGAGCCGATGGACGAAAGGGCGGAATCCCACCCCCTGGACGACACCGTCGACCCGGATCTCGGCACGGACGCTAGGGCTCACATGATCAGTCTCCGGCGGTGACCGGCGCCAGGCAACGAAGGCGCGCGACGTGGCCCCGCGCCTCCTCGATCAGGCGCATCATGGCGAGGCTGTCCTCCAGCGGCATGACGGCGCTCTCGGTGCGGCCCTCGGCCAGCGCGTCGCGCACCTCGCGGAGCTCCCCGGCGTACCCGTTGTCGGAGTCGGCGATCGCGTGCTCCTCGGGCTCGCCGGAGAGACCGCGCAGGATCATGCGGCGGGGAGCGAAGAAGGGGGCGTCGAGGTCGGCGCGCATGGTCGTGCCCGTCACCGAGGCGGTGTTGGCCAGCGGGCTGAGCAGCGAGGTGTCCAGCAGCGCCCGCGCGCCGTTGTTCCACGACATCAGCAGCCCCACCTCGGCGTCCACCTCCGAAGGGGAGAGGGTGCCGGTGACGGTCATCGCGCCGGGCTCGCCCAGCAGGAGCTGGGCCAGGCCCATCGGGTAGATGCCGAGGTCGAGCAGGGCCCCGCCGCCGAGCGCGGGATCCCACAGCCGGTGCGCCGGATCGTAGGGCAGGGGGAACCCGAACGACGCGGACACCGACCGCACCGTGCCGAAGCTCCCGTCGCGCACGAGCCCGTGCAGCCGCCTCACCAGCGGGTTGAACCGCATCCACATGGCCTCCATGAGGAAGACCCCCGCCTCGCGCGCCAGCTTGACCATGCGCTCGGCGTCGGCGGCGGTGGCGGCCAGGGGCTTCTCGCACAGCACCCCCCGCCCCGCCGCGATGGCGAGCTCGGCGACCGGGAGGTGGTGGGAGTGCGGCGTCGCGATGTACACGACGTCAACCTCGGGATCGAGCACCAGCTCCTCGTGGGAGCCGTACGCGCGGGACGCGCCCAGCTCGTGGGCGAGCCCGCGCGCCCGGTCGAGATCACGGGAGCCGACGGCGGCCACCCGCATGCCCGGCTCCCGCGCGATCACCTGCCCGACCGTGCGGGCGATGCCGCCCGTGGCCGCGATACCCCACGACAGCACTGGTGCTCCTTCCGGGTGCGACCTCCGCCGTAGGGCTTCGGCGCTCTGCTCGTTCCGGGTACAGCATGCACGTACCTTGTGTCCGGCAGGTACCTCTTCACGGCCACTTGTTGATCGCAGGGCCGTCCATCTGGCCGGATCGACGGATCTAGGAGACGGCCAGGCGGTCGGCGGCGGCGGACCAGAGCGACTGGTCGCCCTTCGGCTCGTAGGCGGTGATCGGCTCGCCGCGGCGTACGAGGTCGCGGATGTCGGTGACCAGGCCGTGCGCGCGGGCCTGGACCAGCGCGTTGCCGAGCGCCGCCGCCTCGACCGGCCCGGCCCGCACCGGAAGGCCGGTGGCGTCGGCGGTCATCTGGCAGAGCAGCCCGTTGCGCGCCCCGCCGCCGACGATGTGGATCACCTCGACGTCGTGGCCGCTGAGGCGTGCGGCGTCGAGCACGGCACGCCGGTAGGCGAGGGCCAGGCTTTCGAGCACGCAGCGGACGGTCTCCGCCGCGCCGGAGGGGGGCCGGCGGCCGGCGCGCTCGCAGTAGGCGGCGATGCGGCCGGGCATGTCGCCGGGGGGCAGGAAGGACGGGTCGTCGGGGTCGACCAGCGCCGCGAACGGGCGTGCCCGCCCGGCGGCGGCCAGCAGGCCGGGCAGGCCGGGGTCGCCCCAGGCCCGCAGGCACTCCTGCAGGATCCAAAGGCCCATGACGTTGCGCAGGTAGCGGGTGGTGCCGTCGAGGCCGCCCTCGTTGGTGAAGTTGGCCTCGCGGCTCGCGTCGGTGAGCACGGGCCCGGGAAGCTCGACGCCGACGAGCGACCAGGTGCCGGAGGAGATGTAGGCGAACCCCGGGGTGGTGGCGGGAACGGCGGCCACGGCCGAGGCGGTGTCGTGGGAGGCCACCGCGATCACGGGCACGGGCTCGCCCGCGTTCCCGATGCCGGCGGCCACGTCGGGACGCAGGACTCCGGCGGGGGAGCCGGGCGGGCGCAGGGCGGGGAAGATCTCACCGGGGAGGCCGAGGCGGCTCATGAGCGGGCGGGCCCAGTCGCCCGTGCGGACGTCGTACAGCCCGGTGGTGGAGGCGTTGGTGACCTCGGCGCCGATCGATCCGGTCAGCCAGTAGGTGAGCAGGTCGGGGATCATGAGCAGCGTCTCGGCCCGGTCGAGGGCCTCACGGTCGGCCAGGAGCTGGTAGACGGTGTTGAACGGCAGGAACTGCAGGCCGCTCACCCCGTACAGCGAGGCGGCGCCCATCTCGGCGACCACCCGCTCCATGACCCCTGA
Organism: Sphaerisporangium sp. NPDC088356; assembly: GCF_040685555.1. Classification (NCBI taxonomy): domain Bacteria; kingdom Bacillati; phylum Actinomycetota; class Actinomycetes; order Streptosporangiales; family Streptosporangiaceae; genus Sphaerisporangium; species Sphaerisporangium sp. NPDC088356. Next base: position 34,562 of record NZ_JBFBIK010000059.1, on the reverse strand, counting down.
GGTGCGCTCGTCGCGGTAGTGGACGGGGTTGCCGAGCAGCCGGCCGGAGGAGTCGAGCAGGCCGTAGTCGACCGCCCAGGAGTCGACGCCGATGGAGTCGACCGGCCCGGCCTTGCGCAGGCCGTCGAGAATGCCCTGGTAGAGGGAGAGGATGTCCCAGTGGAGGGTGCCCCCGGCCCGGACGGGCCGGTTGGCGAACCGGTGGACCTCGGTCAGCTCGACCCCGCCGGCGTCGATGCGCGCCGTCATCACCCGCCCGCTGGAGGCCCCGAGGTCGACGGCCGCGACCTTGCTCACCACCACCTCCTCACCTCCCGGGCGCCCCTCAGGCCCGGTGGCCGTGCCGCGCGCGGGGCCGCCTCACCCGCGCCGGGTGGACTCGCGGGCCACGAGCTCGGGCTGGAACATGATCTGCTGGTGGGCATGGCTCTCCGGGTTGTCGCACTCGTCGAGGAGGAGCTCGGTGGCGATGCGGCCGAGCTTGTAGGTCGGCTGCCGGATCGAGCTCAGCGAAACGGCGGAGGCGGCGGCGAAGTCGATGTCGTCGTAACCGATGAGGGCGACGTCGTGGGGCACCCGCAGGCCGGCCTGGAGCAGCCCTCGTAGCAGGCCGAGGGCGAGCAGGTCGTTGGCGCAGAAGATCGCGTCGGGGAGGCGGCCCCCGGCGACCAGCTTCTCGGCCGCCCGCTGCCCCGCCCTGGCGTTCATGGCCGGCATCTCGACGACCTCCAGCGCCGAGGCGGGGTCGAGGCCGGCCGCCGCGATGGCCTGCTCGGCGCCGCTCATGCGGTCGAGGCACTGCCGGATGGTCAGCGGGCCGGTGACGAAGGCGAGCCGGGCGGCGCCGCCGTCGAGCAGGTGGCCCGCCGCCGTGCGCCCGCCGGTGATGTCGTTGACGGCGACCGAGCACTGGTCGGGACGGTGGGCGGGGTGGTCGACGAGCACGACGCTGATGCCGCGGTCGCGGATCACGTCGAGCCGGGCGGGATCCTCGTCGGAAGGGGTGATCAGCAGGCCGCGCACGCGCTGCTCGGCGAAGACGCGCAGGTTGCGCTCCTCCTTCACCCGGTCTCCCGAGGAGTTGCCGAGGATCACGGCATAGCCCAGCTCGCTGGCCACGTCCTCCACGCCGGCGGCGACGTCGGTGAAGAAGGGGTTGCCGATGTCGATCACCGAAAGGCCGATGGTGCGGCTGTGGCCCGCGCGCAGCGTGGACGCCGAGCCGTGCCGCACGAAGCCGAGCTCCCTGATGACCTGCTCGACGCGGGAGCGCGTCTCAGCCGCCACCTTGTGGGGCCGGTTGAGCACGTTGGACACCGTGCCGGGCGAGACCCCGGCCTGCGCGGCGACCTCCTTGATGCTCACCGTGCTTCCGGTGCTCCCCGTGGTCATCCGTACTCCTTCGGTGGTCGGCGTTTATTAAAACGTGCCAGCGGTAGCGCGCACCAGGCCTCGTACGAATATCGCACAGGGATGCGGAACCTGGGCCGGGGATGCGGTGGAGAAGCCCCGGTAACGCTCTGGAAACAGCGGCTTCACCCCCCATTGACATGGTCGCCGGACCGGCCGTAGCGTCCCGGCAAGGCCATTAAAACGTTTTTGGCTCCGCATGCCAAGCGCTAAGGAAGGGGCGGGTCAGCGTGAACGATCCGGGCGAGGTCGAGGCCCCGCGGGGGCCCGCCTCCGGCACGGCGCCGCCGGTGCTCGCACTGAGGCAGGTCAGCAAGTCGTTCGGCGCGGTCCGCGCGCTGAGAGGTGTCTCGCTGGAGCTGTTCGCCGGCGAGGCCCACGCGCTCGCGGGGGAGAACGGCGCGGGCAAGTCCACCCTCGTCAAGACCCTGACCGGCGTCCACCGCCCCGACGAGGGCGAGGTGCTGCTCGACGGGCGGCCCGTGGAGTTCGACGGCCCCGCCGCCGCCCAGGAGGCCGGCGTGGCCGTGATCTACCAGGAGCCCACGCTCTTCCCCGATCTCTCCGTCGAGGAGAACATCTTCATGGGCCGCCAGCCGCGCGCCCGGTTCGGGCGCATCGACCGGCGTACCGTGCGGCGCGAGGCCACCGAGCTGTTCAGGCGCCTCGGCGTCGCGCTCGACCCGGCAAGGCCCGCGCGCGGCCTGTCCATCGCCGACCAGCAGCTCGTCGAGATCGCCAAGGCGCTGTCGCGCGAGGCGCGCGTCCTCATCATGGACGAGCCCACCGCCGCGCTGTCGGGCAACGAGGTCGCCCGGCTGTTCAGTGTGGTCGAGGCGCTCAGGGAGCACGGCTGCGCGGTGCTGTTCATCTCCCACCGCCTCGATGAGATCTTCGAGCTCTGCCGGAGCGTCACGACCCTGCGCGACGGGGCGTGGGTGGCGAGCGAGCACATCTCCGGGCTCACCCCCGACGACCTGGTGAGGCGCATGGTCGGCCGCCACCTCGACACCCTCTACCCCAAGCAGGAGACCACGCCGGGCGAGGTGGCGCTGACCGTCAGCCGTCTCACCCGCGAGGGCGTGTTCACCGACATCTCGTTCGAGGTGCGCCGGGGCGAGATCGTCGCCCTGGCGGGTCTGGTCGGGGCGGGCCGCAGCGAGGTCGCGCGCGCGATCTTCGGGGTCGACCGCTGGGACGCGGGCTCGGTGGAGGTCGGCGGGCGCCGCCTGCCCGCCGGCAGCCCGGCCGCCGCGATGGCGGCGGGCCTCGCGCTCGTCCCCGAGGACCGCCGGCAGCAGGGCCTGGTCATGGACCTGTCGATCGAGCGCAACATCGCCCTCACGGGCCTCAGGAGCGTGCGGCGGGGCCCGGTGGTCTCCCGTGCCGCCGAGCGCGACCGGGCGCGCGACTGGGCCACGCGGCTCCAGCTCAAGTTCACCCGGCTCGGCGACGCGGTGAACGTCCTGTCGGGCGGAAACCAGCAGAAGGTCGTGCTGGCCAAGTGGCTGGCCACCGACCCCGCGGTGCTGATCGTCGACGAGCCCACCCGGGGCATCGACATCGGCACCAAGGCCGAGGTGCACCGCCTGCTGTCCGAGCTGGCCGGGCGCGGCATCGCCGTCCTGATGATCTCTTCTGACCTGCCGGAGGTGCTGGGCATGGCCGACCGCGTGCTCGTCATGCACGAGGGCCGGCTCACCGCGGAGATCGCGCGTGAGCTGGCCACCGAGGAAAGCGTCATGACGGCCGCCACCGGCCGTGCCCCGGAGGCGGCCGCGTGATCGCCCAAGGACTCCGGGGCCGCGTGACCGCCCCGCGGCTCGCGGGCCGCCGCGGAGGCGCGGGGGGCGTCGCGTGACCGCCGTCACCGCCGGCGACAGGCCGGCCGGGGAGCGCGGCGCCAGGGGCCTGGTCGAGCTGGTCTTCCGTGCCCGCGAGCTCAGCCTGGTGGCCGCCATCGCCGTCCTGGTCCTCGTCACCGCCGCCGTCAACCCGAACTTCCTTTCCGGCCAGGGTGTGAAGGACATCTTCCTCAACACCTCGATCTTGGCGCTGCTCGCCGTCGGCCAGTCGCTGGTCGTCATCACCAGGAACATCGACCTGTCCGTCGGCTCCGTCGTCGGGCTGGTCGCCTTCTCCGTCGGCAAGTTCCTCGCCGCCGACCCCGGCGGGCGGGGCGTCGTGGTGGCGCTCGTCTTCGGCGTCGCGATCGGCGCGGCGTGCGGGCTGCTCAACGGCCTGCTCGTGAGCTTCTGCCGCGTGCCCGCCCTGGTGGTCACCCTCGGCACGCTGTACGTCATCCAGGGCCTCGACCACTACATCGCCCACGGCCAGCAGATCAACGCCGTCGACCTCCCGCAGGCCCTGCTGAACCTCGGCAACGAGGGCGTGCTCGGCGTGCCTTACCTCCCGATCATCACGGTCGCCGTCATGCTGGCCGTCGGCTACTACCTGCGCTCCTATCCCTCCGGGCGCGACTTCTACGCCATCGGGTCGAGCCCCGAGGCCGCCCGCCTCGCCGGCGTGCCCGTACGGCGCCGCGTCCTCGCCGCCTACCTGTTCAGCGGCGCGCTCGCCGGGCTCGCCGGGGTGCTGTGGCTCGCGAGGTTCGGCACGGTCGTCGCCGACTCGGCGCGCGGATGGGAGCTGCTCGTGGTCAGCGCCGTCGTGGTGGGCGGGGTGGCCATCGTCGGCGGCGTCGGCACGGTGTACGGCGCGGTGCTGGGCGCCCTGCTGCTGACCACCATCGGCAGCGCCCTGGTCGTGCTGAAGGTGAACTCGTTCTGGCAGCAGGCGCTCACCGGCGCGCTGCTGCTGCTGGCCATCACCGTCGACCGGGTGCTCGCGGTGCGGGTCACGCGGCTGCTGCGCAGGAGGAGCGTCCGCCATGGCGCCTGACCTGATGACGACCACCGGCACCGGCAAGGCGCCCCAGGCTCCGGCCGCCCGGTCCGCGATCGGCCGGTTCGCCCGCTGGGACGTGCTGGTCACCGCACTGCTGATCGCCGTGTTCCTCGTCGGCGCGGCGGGGTCGCCCGACTTCGCCAGCACCGGCAACCTGTCGTTCGCCCTGGGAGACCTCGGCGAGATAGCGCTCATCGCGCTGGCGATGACGCTTCTCGTCGTGGCCGCCGAGGTCGACCTCTCCGTGGCCTCGGTCCTCGGGCTCTCCAGCGCCCTGCTCGGCGCCCTGTGGGACGGCGGCTGGGCGATCGAGACCATCATCCCGGTGGTCGTGCTCGTGGGCGCGGTGTGCGGGCTGGTGAACGGCCTGCTGGTCACCCGGCTCGGCCTGCCCTCGCTCGCGGTCACGATCGGCACGCTCGCGCTCTACCGCGGCCTCGCGTACGTCGTGCTCGGCGACAAGGCGGTGGCGGAGTTCCCCCAGAGGTACACCGACCTGGTGACCGGAGACGTGCCCGGCACGCCCATCCCGTGGCCTGTCGCCCTGTTCGTCCTCCTCGCGATCGTCACGGGCGTCGTCCTGCACGCCACCGGCATCGGGCGGGCGCTGTTCGCGATCGGCTCGCAGGAGGAGGCGGCCTTCTTCGCCGGCATCCGGGTCAAGCGCATCAAACTGGTGCTCTTCGTGGTCTCCGGCACGATGGCCGCCTTCGCCGGTGTGGTGTACACGCTCAGATACGGCAGCGCCAGGGCCGACAACGGCTTCGGCGTCGAGCTGGCCGTCATCGCGGCCGTGCTGCTGGGCGGCGTCGACTTCGACGGCGGCAAGGGCACGCTCGGCGGGGTCGTCGCCGGCGTGCTGCTCATAGGCCTGCTGCGCAACCTGCTCATGCTCAACGACGTGGCGACCGAGATCCAGTCGATCGTCACCGGCCTGCTCCTCATCGTCTCGGTCCTCACCCCGCGCCTCGCGGCGGTCCTGCGACAACGACGCCGCTCCCCGTCTTCGCACACCCCCCGCTCCTCCACGGAAGAAAGAGATCGATGATGACGCACTCTTCACGGCGGTTCGCTTCCGCGGTCCTCGCCACGAGCGTCCTTGCGCTCGGGCCGGCGGCCTGCGGCGGCACCACGAAGGACTCCACCACCTCGTCCGCGCCCCCGGCCGAGCCCGCGGCGTCGTCGTCGGCCAAGGCCGACCCGAACGCGCCCGTCAAGCAGGGGCTGAAGCTCGCCTTTCTCCCCAAGGCGATCAACAACCCGTACGAGACGATCGTCGACAACGCGGGCATCGAGGCCGCGAAGGAGTTCTCCGGCACGGCCAAGGAGGTCGGCCCCTCCGACGCGTCGGCGTCGTCCCAGATCTCCTACATCAACACGCTCACGCAGCAGGGCCAGGACGCCATCCTCATCGCCGCCAACGACGCCAACGCGGTCTGCGGCCCGCTCAAGCAGGCCATGGCCAAGGGCATCAAGATCGTGGCCTACGACTCCGACGCCGCCAAGGAGTGCCGCGACATCTTCATCAACCAGGCCAGCTCCGAGGAGGTCGGCCGCAGCCAGGTCAAGCTGCTCGCCGACATGATCGGCCACAGGGGCGACATCGCCATCCTGTCGGCCACCGCGAACGCCACGAACCAGAACACCTGGATCGGCTTCATGAAGGACGAGCTGACCAAGCCCGAGTACAAGGACATGAAGCTCGTCAAGGTCGCCTACGGTGACGACGAGGACCAGAAGTCGTTCCAGCAGACCCAGGGTCTTCTGCAGGCGTATCCCAACCTCAAGGGCATCATCTCCCCGACCACGGTCGGCATCTCGGCGGGCGCCCGCTACATCTCCGGCTCCAAGTACAAGGGCAAGGTCGTGCTGACCGGCCTCGGCACGCCGAACCAGATGCGCAAGTTCGTCAAGGACGGCACCGTCCAGAAGTTCGCCCTGTGGAACCCCAAGGACCTCGGCTACCTGGCCGCCTACGCCGCGGCGGCGCTCTCCTCCGGGCAGATCACCGGGGCCGAGGGCGAGACCTTCAAGGCCGGCAAGCTCGGCGAGAAGACGATCGGCAAGGACGGCGAGGTCATCCTCGGCCCGCCGTTCACGTTCGACTCCGCCAACATCGGCCAGTTCGACTTCTAGACCCCGCGTTCTGAAGACCGTGTGCGGCTCGCGCGGGCACGCCCGCCCCGCTGACCAGGGCAGAGGCCCGCGCGAGCCGTACGTGAGGAGCAATTGATCATGAAGCGTGTGTGCCGTCCCGACGAAGGCATGTTCACGCTCGACGAAGTTTTCCATCTCGACTGATCGGGGACTCACATGGCAACGGACATCAAGGCGGCGCTGCGAACACAGCGCATAGAGACGCCCTCCTGGGCGTACGGCAACTCGGGCACCCGGTTCAAGGTGTTCGCCCAGAAGGGCGTGCCGCGAGATCCGTACGAGAAGCTGGCCGACGCGGCCCAGGTGCACCGGTTCACCGGCGTCGCCCCGACCGTCGCCCTGCACATCCCGTGGGACAAGGTGGACGACTACGCCGACCTGGCGCGGCACGCCCGCGAGCTGGGCGTCGGCATCGGCGCGATCAACTCCAACGTCTTCCAGGACGACGACTACATGCTGGGCAGCGTCACCAACCCCGATCCCGGCGTGCGGCGCAAGGCGCTCGACCACCTGCTGGAGTGCGTCGACATCATGGACCTCACCGGGTCCCGCACCCTCAAGCTGTGGTTCTCCGACGGCACCAACTACCCCGGGCAGGACGACGTCCGCTCCCGCCAGGACCGGCTGGCCGAGGCGCTGGCGGCGGTGTACGACCGGCTGGGCGAGGACCAGCGGTTCCTGCTGGAGTACAAGCTGTTCGAGCCCGCCTTCTACGTGACCGACGTGCCCGACTGGGGCACCGCGTACGCCCACTGCCTCAAGCTCGGGCCGAAGGCGCAGGTCGTCGTGGACACCGGCCACCACGCCCCGGGCACGAACATCGAGTTCATCGTGGCGTTCTTGCTGCGCGAAGGGAAGCTCGGCGGGTTCGACTTCAACTCCCGCTTCTACGCCGACGACGACCTGATGGTGGGCGCGGCCGACCCGTTCCAGCTCTTCCGCATCATGTACGAGGTCATCAGGGGCGGCGGCTACGCCGAGCACATCGCGTTCATGCTCGACCAGTGCCACAACATCGAGGCCAAGATCCCCGGCCAGATCCGCTCGGTGATGAACGTCCAGGAGGCCACCGCCAAGGCGCTGCTGGTCGACGGCGACGCGCTGGCGAAGGCCCAGGCCGAGGGCGACGTGCTCGGTGCCAACGCCGTGTTCATGGACGCCTACGACACCGACGTGCGGCCGCTGCTCGCCGAGCTGCGCGAGGAGTCCGGCCTCGACGCCGACCCGATGGCCGCCTACCGGCGCTCCGGGTACGCCGAGAAGATCGTCACCGACCGGGTGGGCGGCGCCCAGGCCGGATGGGGGGCCTGACCATGACCACCGGACCCATCGACGAGCTCCTGCGCCGGGCGCACGCCCTCGGCGCCGACCCGCGCAACACCAACTACGCCGGGGGCAACGCCTCCGCCAAGGGCACCGCGACCGATCCCGTCACCGGGGAGGGCGTCGAGCTGATGTGGGTGAAGGGCTCCGGCGGCGACCTCGGCACGCTGACCGAGGCGGGCCTCGCCGTGCTCAGGCTCGATCCGCTGCGCTCCCTGACCCGGGTCTATCCGGGGGTCGAGCGCGAGGACGAGATGGTCGCGGCGTTCGACTACTGCGCCTTCGGCAAGGGAGGCGCGGCGCCGAGCATCGACACCGCTATGCACGCGCTCGTCGACGCCGCCCACGTCGACCACCTCCACCCGGACGCCGGCATCGCGGTCGCGACGGCGGCCGGCGGAGAGGCGCTCACCCGCGAGATCTTCGGCGGCAGGGTGCTGTGGGTGCCCTGGCGGCGTCCGGGGTTCCAGCTCGGCCTGGACATCGCCGCGCTCAAGGACGCCAATCCCGGCGCCATCGGCGTCGTCCTCGGCGGCCACGGCATCACCGCCTGGGGCGACACGAGCGAGGAGTGCGCGGCCCGCTCCCTGGAGATCATCCGTACGGCCGAGCGCCACATCGCCGAGCACGGGCGGCCCGAGCCGTTCGGCCCGGTGATCCACCAGCCGCTCCCCGAGGGTGAGCGGGCCGGGCGGGCGGCGGCGCTGTTCCCGGTGATCAGGGGGCTGTGCTCCACCGACGCCCGCCAGGTCGGCCACTTCACCGCGACCCCCGAGGTGCTCGACTTCCTGTCCCGCGCCGAGCACCCGCGTCTGGCCGCCCTCGGCACGTCCTGCCCCGACCACTTCCTGCGCACGAAGGTCGCGCCGCTGGTCGTCGACCTGCCGCCGGACACGCCGCTCGACGAGGTCGTCACCCGGCTGCGCGAGCTGCACGCCGCCTACCGCGACGACTACCGCGCCTACTACGAACGGCACGCCGTGCCCGGTTCGCCCGCGATGCGCGGCGCGGACCCGGCGATCGTGCTCGTGCCCGGTGTCGGCATGTTCAGCTTCGGCAAGGACAAGCAGACCGCGCGCGTGGCGGGCGAGTTCTACGTCAACGCGATCAACGTCATGCGCGGCGCCGAGGCGCTGTCGAGCTACCGGCCCATCGAGGAGTCCGAGAAGTTCCGCATCGAGTACTGGGAGCTGGAGGAGGCCAAGCTCAGGCGCATGCCCAAGCCCAGGCCGCTGGCCACCCGCGTCGCGCTGGTGACCGGGGGAGGCTCGGGCATCGGGGCGGCCACCGCCCGCAGGCTGGCCGCCGAGGGCGCGTGCGTCGTGGTGGCCGACCGCGACCTCGGGGCTGCGGAGAAGGTCGCCGCCGAGCTGGGTTCGAGCGACGTGGCGATCGCCGTCGAGGTGGACGTGACCTCCGAGGAGCAGATCGGCGCGGCCGTGCGCCGGGCCGTCCTCGCGTTCGGCGGGGTCGACCTGGTGGTCAACAACGCCGGGCTGTCGCTGTCGCGCTCGCTGCTGGAGACGACCGCCGCCGACTGGGACCTGCAGCACGACGTCATGGCCAGGGGGTCGTTCCTCGTCTCCCGCGAAACCGCCCAGATCATGATAAATCAGGCTATGGGAGGCGATCTGATCTACATCTCCTCCAAGAACTCCGTCTTCGCGGGCCCGAACAACGTGGCGTACGGCGCGGCCAAGGCCGACCAGGCCCACCAGGTGCGCCTGCTCGCGGCCGAGCTCGGCGCGCACGGCATCCGCGTCAACGGGGTGAACCCCGACGGCGTGGTCCGGGGCTCTGGCATCTTCGCCTCCGGCTGGGGGGCCGACCGCGCCGCGGTGTACGGGGTTCCCGAGGAGCGACTGGGCGAGTTCTACGCCCAGCGCACCCTGCTCAAGCGCGAGGTTCTGCCCGAGCACATCGCCGCCGCCGTCTTCGCCCTCACCGGGGGAGACCTGTCTCTCACCACGGGACTCCACATCCCGGTCGACGCCGGCGTCCCCGCCGCCTTCCTCCGCTGACCCCTCCACCCCCCGGAACCATCCGGGCGGATCGCACTTCGGGTGCGGCTGCCGCTGCTCGCCGCCGCCCTCGGGGTGGCCCTGGCCGGTCTCACGCCGAACGTGTACGCCCTGATGGCACGCGACCGCGTCCCGCCCGCGAGAACGCCATCGGGCCGGGGAAGCCCCGGTTCATTTCGTGAACTAGGCGGCTAGGTATCGTTCTTTGGTCACGGTGATCGAGTTTCGGAGGCCCGCCAAGTGACCGAATCGTCCTCGGCCGGCGGGGTTCCCGGCACCGCGAAGGGGCCCGGACCGGTGGTCGCGGTGCTCGCGCTGTGCGGCATCGTCGTCTCACTGATGCAGACCATCGTGGTGCCGCTCATCCCCGATCTGCCGCGGATCCTCGACACCTCCGCGTCGGACGCGTCCTGGGTGATCACGTCCACGCTGCTGGCCGCCGCCGTCTGCAACCCCGTCAGCGGGAGGCTCGGGGACCTGTACGGCAAGCGGCGCGTGCTGCTGGCCAGCCTTGGGCTCATGGTGCTCGGATCGGTGGTCTGCGCCCTGTCCGCCGGCCTCGTCCCGGTGGTCATCGGGCGAGTGCTGCAGGGATGCGCGATCGGCGTGATCCCCCTCGGGATCAGCATCATGCGGGACGAGCTGCCGCCCGAAAGGCTCGGCTCGGCGATGGCGCTGATGAGCGCCACCCTCGGCGTCGGCGGGGCGATCGGGCTGCCGCTCGCCGCGTTCATCGCCCAGCACGCCAACTGGCACGCGCTCTTCTGGATGGCGGCCCTGATCGGGGCGCTCGACCTGCTGCTGGTCGCGTTCGTCGTCCCGGAGTCGCCGCTGCGCGCGTCCGGGCGGTTCGACGTCCCGGGGGCCATAGGGCTCACAGCGGGCCTGATCTGCCTGCTGCTCGCGATCACCAAGGGCGGTGACTGGGGCTGGGGAAGCGGGCTGACCCTCGGCCTGTTCGCCGCCGCCGTGGTCATCCTGCTCCTCTGGGGCGTCATGGAGCTGCGGGTCCGTGACCCGCTCGTCGACCTGCGGACCACCGCCCGCCGCCAGGTCCTGCTGACCAACCTCGCCTCGGTGGTCGTCGGCTTCGCGATGTTCGGGATGTCGCTCGTGCTGCCCACGCTCCTTCAGGCTCCCCGGGCGACCGGGTACGGGCTCGGCCTGTCGCTGGTGGAGGCGGGACTGTGCCTCGCGCCCGGCGGCCTGGTGATGATGCTGCTCTCGCCGTTGTCCGCCCGCGTCTCGCGGCGGTGGGGCCCCAAGATCGCGCTGCTGCTCGGCACAGTGGTGATCGCGGCCGGTTACGCCGCCACCCTGGGCCTGATGCACTCGGCCTGGCAGGTGGTCATCGGCTCCTCGGTCATCGCGGCGGGGGTGGGCCTCGCGTACGCCGCCATGCCCGCGTTGATCATGTCTTCGGTGCCGCCGTCGGAGACCGCCGCGGCCAACGGGCTCAACGCGCTCATGCGCTCCATCGGCACCTCGGCCTCCAGCGCCGTGATCAGCGTTGTGCTGGCGCACATGACGGTCTCTCTCGGCGCGATCGTCATGCCCTCGCTGCGGGGGCTCCAGGTGGCGATCATCATCGCGGGAGGGGTGGCCATCGTGGGCGCGCTGATCACCAACTTCATCCCCGGGCGCGGCCGGCCCGCGCGGACGGCCGGCGGTCCGGTCGCCGACGACCTGGCCCACTCCACCGGCTGAGCCGCCCTACACGGTGACGCCGGGGATCCAGGAGGTGCCCGCGAGGGGGACGCGGGCCATCGCCGCCGCCTCCACCGTGAGCGCGACCAGGTCGCCCGTGTCGAGCTGGTGGACCGAGGACTTGCCGCAGGCCCGGGCGAGCATCGCCGTCTCCACGGCCAGGGCGCGCAGGTAGTTGGCCACCCGCTCGGCCCCGAAGTCCGGGTCGAGGCGGTCGGCCAGCATGTCGTCCTGCGTGGCGATGCCGACCGGGCAGCCGCCGGTGTGGCAGGCCGTGCAGGAGCCGGGCACGGTGCCGAGCGCGCGGTACCCGAGGCTGACGTCGGCGCCGGTGTCGTCGGAGGAGGAGTTGCAGCCGAGCGCGACCAGCGCGGCGACCCCGACGGACACGGCGTCGGCGCCGAGGGCGAGCGCCTTGGCCACGTCCGCGCCGCTGCGGATGCCCCCGGAGACGACCAGCTGGACCTCGCCCTCGGCGGACAGCCTGCGCAGCGTGTCGGCGGCCAGCCTGGTGGCCGCGAGCGTCGGGATGCCGGTGTGCTCGATGAAGACGTCCTGCGCGGCGCCGGTGCCACCCTGCATGCCGTCGACCACGATCACGTCCGCGCCCGCCTCGACCGCGTGCTGGACGTCCGAGGCGACCCGGGCCGCGCCGATCTTCACGTACACCGGGATCCGCCAGGAGGTGACCTCCCGCAGCTCCTCGATCTTGATGCGTAGCCCGTCAGGCCCGGTCCAGTCGGGGTGTCGGCTCGCGGAGCGCTGGTCCATGCCCTCGGGCAGGTCGCGCATGAACGCCACCGGGGTGGTGATCTTCTGCCCGAGCAGCATGCTGCCGCCGCCCGGCGTGGCGCCCTGGCCGAGCACGATCTCGACGGCGTCGGCCGAGCGCAGGTGGTCGGGATCGAAGCCGTAGCGCGAGGGCAGGCACTGGTACACGAGCGTCTTCGCGGCGTCGCGCTCCTGCGGGGCCATGCCGCCGTCACCGGTCGTCGCCGAGGTGCCGGCCAGGGTCGCCGCCCGGCCGAGCGCCTCCTTGGCCCCGGCGGACAGCGCGCCGAACGACATGCCGGCGATCGTGACCGGGATGTCCAGCACGACGGGCTCCTCGGCGTACCGCGTGCCGAGGACCGTGCGGGTCTCGCACCGCTCGCGGTAGCCCTCCAGGGGGGCGGGAGACAGGCCCGCCGGCAGGATCAGCAGGTCGTCGAAGCCCGGGACGGCACGCCTGGCGCCCCCGCCCCGGACCTCGCATCCCCCGAGCCGCGCCCGCTCCTGGATCTCCGCGATGACCCGCGGAGAGAAGGTGTGGCTCATCAGTACGTCCCGTGGTCGTGGCTGTGGAGGTGGTAGAGCCGCCGGGTGGAGACGACCTTGGTGATGTCGGCGGGGGAGACGTGGTCGAACCCGCACCCTTCCGCGAGGACCTTCACGAACGTCACGTCGTGCTCGGTGATCTCCTCTATCGCGGCGTCGGTGCCGAGACCGGTGATCTTCCCGCCGACGTAGACCACCGCCTCGTACAGCGAGTCCCCGAGGCAGGGCCCGGCGTCGCCCCCGATGAGGATGACGCCGGACTGGGCGAGGACCCCGCAGTAGGCGCCGGCGTCGCCGCCGATCGCCAGCGTCGCGCCCTTGAGCGAGATGCCCGCGCGCGAGGAGCAGCCGCCGTCCACCACCACGACCCCGCCCCGGGCGGAGGCCGCGACGCTCTGGCCCGCCGACCCGCGCACGTGGACGTTGCCGGACATGAGGTTCTCGGCCACACCGCACCCGGCCGGTCCGTTCACCGTGATACGGGCCTTCTTGCCGAGGCCGCCGGGGTAGAAGCCCGCCGGACCGTCGATCTCGACCCGCACAGGCGCGTCCAGCCCCACCGCCAGGTTGTGGCGCCCGGCGGGGTTGACCACGACGGCCCTGCCGTACGGCAGGGCCTGAAGCGATCGGTTGATCTCCCGGGTGCTCATGGCGGCGGCGTCCAGCGTCACCTCGGCATCGGGGAGACCCCCTTGCCTTCCTGCCTGCTGGTCAGGCGGATGAGGCAGGGACGTCATCGCGCCTCCTGTTGACAGCCGTGCATCGGTGTCTGTCAGGAGTGAACCGTGAAAATGTTGCCGGTGTGGTGCTCGCGGATGACCACAGTGTTACTCGCGGGCCACTATCCCGTCCCGGTCTCTTCGCCCCGCCCGGAGCGAATGTGGATCAGCCGAGGTGCGCCCGGATCTGGCGGATGTGCTCGGGGGTGGTGCGGCAGCAGCCGCCGATGAACGAGGCTCCGGCGTCCCGCCACTCCGTGGCGGCGGCGCCGAACTCCACCGGGTCGGCGAGCCCCAGCCAGCGGTGGGCATCCGGGTCCCAGGTCTCACCGGAGTTCGGGTAGACCGCGATGGGCGAGCCGGTGATGCGGCTCATGAGGCTCTTGACGTGGCTCGGCGCCGTGCAGTTGATCCCCACGGCCACCACCTGCGGGTTGCCGGCGAAAAGGGCGGCGCACTCCTCCAGCGGAGTCCCGTCGTTGACGCGCTCGCCGTCCCGGCACGAGAAGCTCACCCAGGCGTTGACCGCCGGGGTCTCCTCCAGCAGGCGCGCGATCGCCCGCGCCTCCGTGAAGGAGGGGATGGTCTCGCAGGCCAGCAGGTCGGCGCCGCTGTCCGCGAGGACGTCCCAGCGGGGACGGTGCCACTCGTAGAGGCCCTCCTCGTCCAGGTCGTAGTCGCCCGTGTACTCCGCGCCGTTGGCGAGGTACGCCCCGTACGGCCCGATGCTGGCCGCGATCATGCCCCCGCCCGCCTCGTCCCTGGCCTCCTTGGCCAGCTCGACCGACAGCTGCATGAGCGCCTGCGCCTCGTGCTCCACGCGGCCCCGCCTCACGAACGCGGCGAAGCTGGCCTGGTAGCTGGCCGTGATCGCGACGTCGGCGCCGGCGGCGAAGTAGTCGCGGTGGGCCTGGAGGATCGCCTCGGGGTTCTCCATGAGCAGCTTCGCCGACCACAACTCGTCGCGCAGGTCACAGCCCAGCGCCTCCAGGTGCGTGGCCAGGCCGCCATCAAGGATCACCACATCGGACTCATCGGGCTGGGAACTCACCCATATACCCTATGTGTGGTCAGGCCGGGCGGCAGCCGCACGGTGTCCATGCAGCCGGGAGGCGCCCGGCACGACCTGGAACGCCCGCCCGTCCAGGTGCTCCGGGCCCGCCGGCCGTCCGCCAAGGACGTTCCCTCAGGCTCGGGACGCCGCCGCGGCTCGCCGGTACCGGTACCGTGCAAGGGCGGGAACGAGAGTCCGGCGTCGCGTAACGAAGCCGCGGCGGTGACCGATCTCGCAGCGGTCGGACGGCGGCGGCAGGCGGGGGTGGTCGAGTGCTCGTAGTTCACGGTGCCTGGACGGAGGGCGGGCTGGCGCTGTGGGCCGAGGACACCACGCCGCCCGGGGAGCCCGCCTCCCGAAATGGGCACCGCGCGCATCCCTTCGCCGCCCCGGCCCCCACCCTCACCGCGGCCCTCGGGGAAGCCGCCGTCGCCGCCGTGGCCACCGAGCTGACCATCCAGCTCCCCGGCTCCGCCAAGGGCCCGCTGCCCTCGCCCGAGTCGGGCCTCCAGAGCACGGCGCGCACCCCGAAGATCTCCGCCTGGCGCGTCCCCGCGCTGCTCTTCGCCCCCGCCGAGGCGCTCGGTCTGCTGAGCACGCTGTCCGACCCGCCCCCGGGCGCTCCCGGGGCGCCCGAGTGGGGCCCGGGCACCTCGCTCCGCTACCTCGCGGTGGTCGCCGAGCACGCCCGCGCGCTGGTCGGGCGCGGCCGGGTGCTGCCCCAGCTCGTGATGGAGAACGGCGTCCACGCCGCCCGCTGGCGTCCCGTGATCACCGGCGTGGACGCCACCGCCTTCCGTGAGCTGGCCACCGCGATGCCGCCCGCCTGCCGCGCGGCGGGGGAGGGGCGCCCTGCCGCGCGCGTGCTGCACGACGCCCTCGGAGCGCTCTCCGACCGCGTGACGCGCCTGTCGCTGCCCGAACGGCTGCTGCGCGGCAACCGCGCCGGCCTCAAGAGTCCCCTGGCCGACCGATGGCTGCTTGCCCTCACCGGCGACGAGGCCGCGCTCCCCGAGGCAGAGCCAAGCCAGGTCAGGCGTCTGGGCAAGGCGCTCCGCGACTGGATGGAGTCGGCCCACCAGCTCGACGGGCCCATCCGGGTCTGCTTCCGCCTCAGCGAGCCCGAAGGCGACGAGGACGCCTGGGAGCTGGAGTTCGCCCTCCAGTCGGTCGACGACCCCAGCCTGTACGTGCCGGCCTCCCTGATCTGGGAGGGCAAGCGTGTGCCCGGCCTGCCCAGACGCCCGGACGAGACGCTGCTCGCCGGCCTCGGCCGTGCCGTACGGCTCTGCCCCGACCTGTACACGGCCCTGCACACCGCGGCGCCGTCCAGCATGGTGGTGGACACCGCGTGGGCGTTCGGGTTCCTGCGCCGCGCCGCGCCGCTGCTCCAGGCCGCCGGGTACGGCGTCCGGCTCCCCGCGTGGGCGGGACGCAAGGGGCTCGGCCTCAAGCTGACCGCCCGCTCCCGTACGGGCACGGCGGCCCGCGCGGCGGCGGGGCAGGGGTTCGGCCTGGGCGAGCTGGTGGACTTCAAGGTCGATCTGGCCGTCGGCGAGCACACCATCAGCGAGGAGGAGCTGGAGGAGCTGGCCAGGCTAAAGGTCCCGCTCGTGCGCGTGCGCGGCCAGTGGGTCGAGCTGGACGACCGCCAGCTCAAGGCGGCGCTGTCGGCGATCGAACGGCGCCGGGCGGGCGAGATGACCGTGGCCGAGGTGCTCCAGGAGGTCGTGAACGGCGGCGAGGAGGATCTGCCGCTGGTCGGCGTGGACGCCGACGGCATGCTCGGCGACCTGCTCTCGGGAGAGGCCGACCGCCGCCTGGAGGCCGTCTCCACCCCCGGCACCTTCAACGGCAGCCTGCGCCCCTACCAGCAGCGCGGCCTGTCGTGGCTGAGCTTCCTCTCCAAGGTCGGCCTCGGAGGGATCCTCGCGGACGACATGGGACTGGGCAAGTGCGTTATGCCCGATACCCCGGTATTCATCGAGGGGGGGCTGCGGCAAGCACAGGAGATCTGGTCTCAGTATTCGAGTGAGACGACCTTCGACGGTGAGGGTGAGTGGGCAGTGCCGATCAAGCCCCTCACAACCTGCTCTATCGACGGTTCCGGCCACATTGTCCCCGCCGAGATCACGCACCTGTACCGGCAATGGGTACGGGAGAAACTACGGCGAATCCGGCTTGACGACGGCAGCGAGATCGTTATCACCAAACGGCATCGTCTGCTCGGAGTTCACGGGTGGGTCAAGGACGTCGTCCCCGGCGACAGGGTCTGCGTGCCCGGGCGTCTGCCGTGGAAAGGCGACCATGTCGACCCTGACTTGACGGTGCTCCTGGCCTGGCAGATCAGCGAGGGGTACGAAGAGCGAAAGGCGGTCCTCCGCATCACGCAGAAGGACCGCGCTGTCCTCGAGTCGCTTCGGGACCGCATTCACGCGATGGGCGCCCGGTTGGGGCTGAAAGTTAACAAACCGACTGTCCGGGTCAGCAAGTCCGTGCACGAGTTGCGCGTGTGCAGCATCGACTACGCGAGTTTCCTCGCGGAGCACGGTTACGAGTGGGGGTGCCGTTCGGCGACCAAACGGATCCCCGACCTGATCATGTCAGCGGACGACGACACGGTCAGATCGTTCCTCCGTGAGTACTTCACGGCTGAGGGAAGCGTTCTTCCACAGACACGCACAGTCGAGATCTCCTCCGCCTCGCGCGAGATCATGCGTCAACTTTCGGTTCTGTTGCGCCGCTTCGGAATCTGGTTGCGTTCTTTCGAGAAGATGGCGTGCGCGACGAACGGCACCGGAATCAAGCGTCCCTACCAGATAGGAATGCTGGGCGGCCCGGGCCTGCGGACGTTCAGCGAGCTCATCGGCTTCTCCGATCCCGGTAAGCAGGCGAAGCTGAAGATGATCTGTGAGAGACCCGCGAACTCCAACGTCGAAGGCGTGCCCGGGCATGATCTGCTCTCTGCCGCGTATGCCCTGACCGGGCTCCCTCAGCGCCACTTCGGTGTAGGAACCGTCTACTTCGCCGGCACGCAGGAGCTCTCCAGGCTGACAGCTCGTGCTGCGGTCAGCGCGATGGACCGGATGCTGTCGGGAGAGGCGGAACGCGAATACCAAGCACGGCCGCGGTCGAGGTGGACATCGGCGATCCTAGCCTCGTACTCCGCGCTGGACAGAGAGAAGTTGTCCGTGGTCCGGGACGAGCTTGCCAGTCGGGCCGAGCGGGAGGTCTTCTATGCTCGCGTCGCGTCGGTCGAGGAGGTCGAGTACGAAGGCTACGTCTACGACTTCGAGGTCGCCGATCATCATAATTTCGTCGCGGGCGGCATGCTGTGCCACAACACGGCCCAGACATTGTCGCTGTTGCTGGAGGAGCGGGGGGATGGGCCGGTGGCACCGACGTTGCTCGTCTGTCCCATGTCGCTGGTGAGCAACTGGCAGAAGGAGGCGGCGCGGTTCGCGCCCTCGCTGCGCGTGTACGTCCACCACGGGGGCACGCGCAAGAGGGACGAGGAGCTGGCCGCGGTGGTCCAGGAGGCCGACCTCGTCCTCACGACGTACGGCACGGCGCTCAGGGACGCCGGCGTCCTCGCGGGGTTCGCCTGGGGGCGGGTGGTCTGCGACGAGGCGCAGGCGATCAAGAACAGCGGCGCGCGGCAGGCCCAGGCCGTACGGTCGATCCCGGCGCGCACGCGGCTGGCGCTGACCGGCACCCCGGTGGAGAACCACCTCGCGGAGCTCTGGTCGATCATGGAATTCTGCAACCCCGGCCTGCTCGGACCGGCCAAGCGGTTCCGGGAGCGCTACCAGGAGCCGATCGAGGCGCGCGGCGACGAGGACGCGGCCAAGGCGCTCAAGCGGGCCACGGGGCCGTTCGTCCTGCGCCGCCTGAAGACCGACAAGACGATCATCTCCGACCTGCCCGAGAAGCTGGAGATGAAGGTCTGGTGCACGCTCACACCCGAGCAGGCCAGCCTGTACCGGGCCGTCGTGAACGACATGCTCGCCAAGATCGACGACAGTGAGGGCATCGAGCGGCGCGGCAACGTGCTGGCGACGATGACCCGGCTCAAGCAGGTCTGCAACCATCCCGCCCACCTGCTCAAGGACGGCTCGCGGCTGGCGGGGCGCTCGGGGAAGCTCGCGCGGCTGGAGGAGCTGGCCGCGGAGATCATCGAGGAGGGGGACAAGGCGCTGGTCTTCACGCAGTACGCCGAGTTCGGGTCGCTGCTGCAGCCCTACCTCGCGGCCCACCTCGACCGTCCCGTGCTCTGGCTGCACGGCGGGCTGCCGAAGAAGAAGCGCGACGAGCTGGTCGACCGGTTCCAGAACGACGACGAGCCGATGATCTTCCTGCTGTCCCTCAAGGCCGCCGGTACGGGGCTGAACCTCACCGCAGCCAACCACGTGGTCCACGTGGACCGGTGGTGGAACCCCGCCGTGGAGAACCAGGCCACCGACCGGGCGTTCCGCATCGGCCAGACCAGGAACGTCCAGGTCAGGAAGTTCATCTGTGTGGGAACGCTGGAGGAGCGGATCGACGAGATGATCGAGCGCAAGAAGGCCCTGGCCGAGAGCGTCGTCGGCACCGGCGAGGACTGGATCACCGGCCTGTCCACCGAGCAGCTGCGTGAGCTGTTCCACCTCGGCCCCGAGGCGGTGAGCTGACATGCCGGTCGGGAAGGACGGCTGGTTCGAGGCCTCGGCGCCCATCCGGGTGGAGGGCGGCATCCAGGCGCGCAGCAAGCGCGGGTCCATCGGCGAGCAGTGGTGGTCCCGCCGGTTCATCGACATCCTCGAACGCGTCTGCGACTCCGGCCGCCTCACCCGCGGCCGGTCGTACGCGAGGAAGGGCCAGGTGCTGGAGATCGACCTGTCGCCCGGCGTGGTGAAGGCCAGGGTGCAGGGGTCGCGCCCCGAGCCGTACCTGCTGTCGGTCCGGATTCCGGCGTACGGCCCGGCCGACTGGGCGGGGATCCAGGAGTCGCTGGCCGGGCAGGCGCTGTACCGGGCCAAGCTGCTGGCAGGGGAGATGCCCACCGAGATCGTCGAGGTCTTCGACGCGCTCGCGCTGCCGCTCTTCCCCGCCGAGCTGGACATGGAGTGCTCGTGCCCCGACTGGGGGTCTCCCTGCAAGCACCTGTCGGCGGTGCTCTACCTGCTGGCCGAGGCGTTCGACCAGGATCCGTTCCTGGTGCTCGCCTGGCGCGGGCGGGGCAAGGAGGAGCTGCTGGACGCTCTGCGGGGGATCCCGTTCGAGGAGGACGAGTCCCCGGATCCGCTGCACGTGGACGACGTGCCGCTGGGCGAGCGGGTAGACGACTTCTACTCCTCCCCGGTGCCGCTCAGCCGCCTGCGGCCGCGGTCCGGCAACCCGCTCGCGCCCCCGGAGCTCCTGCTGCGCGCCCTTGAGCCGCCGCCGGTCAAGGTGCGCCACATCCCTCTGCTGGACATCCTCCGCCCGGCCTACCGGGAGCTGGGCCCGGGTTCCTAGACGGGCCGCCCCGAGGGAATTCATGTCGTGCCGCCGTGTCACGGATGATCGAAATAGTGATCGTCCACGGTGGACAACCAACGACCTAATTCAGAGAGCGCTCTCTTTGACTTTTACCGCCCGGTGCCGCCGCGTGCCGTTCCCAGCGCACGCGGCGGCCCCGCCGGAGAAGGGCTAGCTGCCGTTGACGGCGAGCTCCCACAGCGAGTAGCCGTACTGGGTGGCGCGCTGGGTGCCGTTCACCCTGAGGTACCGGCCGGTGCCGGTCACCGCCAGGTCGTCGGTCCCGCCGTCACCTGTCGTGGTGGAGTAGATGTTCGTCCACGTGTTGCCGTCTGGTGAGGTCTGGATCTGGTACGCCTTGCCGTAGGCGGCCTCCCAGGTCAGCTTCACGTGGTTGATGTTGTACGACCGGCCGAGGTCGACCCGGATCCACTGGGGGTCGCTGAAGGCGCTCGACCAGCGGGTGCCGGCGTTGCCGTCGGTCGCGTTCGCCGCGCCGGTTCCGGCGTTCTCGGTGGAGGAGGCCGTGGTGGGCTTGCCCTGCGCGATGTTCGTCCCGCCACCGCCGCCGGGTGCCTTGTTGTAGACGGCGACGTAGTCGATGTTCATCTGGCCGCCGGAGATGGTGCTGGCGTTCGGACCGCCGCCGAAGGCGTCGGGGAATCCACCGCCCATCGCCAGGTCGTAGATGATGAAGAACGGGTGGTCGACCGCCTTGGTCCAGGTGGCGGCGTCCACGCGGTTGGCCGGGAGGGTGAAGTAGTTGTTGCCGTCGAGGTACCAGCGGATCTGCTCGGGGCTCGTCGAGCGGTCGATCTCCACCGCGTAGTTGTGGTAACCCGTCTGGCAGCCGGGGCACGCGCGCTCACCGCTGCCGATGCCGGTCGACTCGTTACACACGCCACCGGGGTTGGTGCCGCAGTGCAGCGTGCCGAAGACCGAGCTGCGGCCGTTGATGTCCTCCAGGATGTCGATCTCACCGCTGGTCGGCCACGGGACCCCGGCGCGCAGGTCGGCGCCGAGCATCCAGAAGGCCGGCCAGTAGCCGGCGCCGTTCGCGGTGGTCACGTTCGGCTGCTGGATGACCGACTCCATCCGCACGACGCCGCCCGCGGGCGCCCCGAAGGTCGCCGCCTGCGTCTCGATGCGGCCCGACGTCCAGCCCGAGCGCGGGGCCGTGCCCGAGTGCAGGGCCCTGAGCACGAGGTGACCGGCGCCGTCCTGGAAGACGTTGGCCGTGCTGTTGGTCATCGTCTCGATCTCGCCGGTGCCGAAGTTGCTGCCGGGACCGGTGTCGTACTTCCAGTTCCCGGTGTTGACGCCCGTTCCGGCGGCACCGTTGAACTCATCGCTCCAGGTGAGCGTGAAGCCCGGCGGGGGAGCCGGGGCGGCGGCGTTGGCGGTGCCGGGAACGGTCACGGCGCCGATGGCCGCGACTCCGGCCGTGCCGAGCACCAGTGCCATGGCAGAGCCACTGGCCTTGAGGCGCAGCAACAGGCGCTTGCCCGCGCTGCCTCCCACGTCTCTGCTTGTGCGCTTGCCTAACATCGTCTCTCCCTTGCTGGAAGACCGATCGGCGAACGACGGCGGTCCCGGGTCCAGGGGGTGTTGCCTGCTGTCCGCCGAGACAGGGACGAGGGAGGTAAGCGCACCGGCCATCATCACCGGTGCGTGCCGGGGGTAGCAGATCGGTCGAACTAAGGTGAGAGAGCGCTCTCCGGGGGAATTATCACCACTTTACGACGGCTCGTCAATAGCTTCGTTAACATTCCGGAAATGACCGGAGCCGTCGTTCGCCGGTAATCGGCCTGGTTTCCGCGGTGGCCCGGAAGAGTGGGGCCCGGGGTCGCGTTCCCCGGGCCCCGCCGCGCTAGGAGCGCTTCCAGAACGACGGCCGGTGGCCGTGCCGGGCGTCCTGAACGGGGCCCGTCGTGCCGCCGATCAGCTCGGCCAGCACCTTGGTCGCACGGAGCCACAGGCCGTCCACGTCCGCGCCCGGCGTCTCGCACGCCGACAGCTCGCGGGCCAGGACCGACAGCTCGTTCTCGCCGCCGCCGACGTACGCCGCGAGGGCCGCCAGGCGGCTGCCCAGGTCGGCCAGGTAGAGCCGCCGCTCGTGGGCGGGAAGCGACTCCTGCGCCCGCAGCCGCGCGAGCTCCTCCACCAGCTGCGGCCGTACCAGGTCGGGCGAGTGGGGAACCGGCGGCGCGGGCGGCGCCATCTTCGCGCTGGACGCGCGGGCGAAGCCACGCGAGGCACGGGGAGCCGGGAACGGCGCCGGAGCGCCGGGCATGCCCCCGCCGCCGGGGCCCAGAGGCCCGCCGTCCTGCGCGCCGAGACCGAAGATCGCCGGTGCGGCGTCCGCGGTGAACGCGACCGGGGCGGCGGCCATCATCGGAGCGCCGGTGATCGGGGACGGCACGTCCCAGCCGCTCGGCATCTCCACCGGCTGGATGACCCGGTGCCTCGGACCGCCCTCGGCGACGACGCGCGTGTCCACCGCGACGAAGGCGGTGAACCGGCACAGCACCCCGTGCCGCAGGGAGGTCTCGACGATCTCCCGCTCCAGGCCGTGCTCGCCGGTGGCGTAGCGGTCCTCCAGGCGGCGCAGGTGCGCCCGCGCCCAGATGGCCCTGGCGGCGTCCCCCTCGGCGGGCGCGCCCTCCAGCCGCCGCTCCCACGGCTGCCCGTCGGCGGCCAGGCCGTGCACGGTCACCGACCCGCGAGCGGGGCCGCGGAACCTCCCCGACACGGTCAGGGGCACGCCGGAGTACAGCGAGCCGAGATGGGTGACGGTGCCCGGCAGCACGTCGAGCCCGTCGGCCTTGAGCGACAGGCCGGTGACCAGCGGGGAGCCGATCCTGCGGTGGATGTGCTCCATCGCCTCGTCCAGGCGGTCCTCCGACTCCACCAGCTCGCAGCGGCCCGAGCCGAGGCCCGCGAGCCTGCCGAGGAAACCGGCGTTGACGGCCCGGTCGATGCCGACGGTGTGGACGCGCACGGCCGCGAGCCGCGTGCCGAGGCGTTCGAGGATCTGGTCCTCGTTGCCGACCTGCCCGTCGGTGACCAGGACGAGCACCCGCTCCCTGGTGGAGTCGTCCAGCAGGCCGAGCCCCTGCTCCATGGGTTCTAGGATCTCGGTGCCGCCCCGCGCCTCCAGCCGGGCGAGGTGCTCGACCGCGCGGTAGCGGTTGCGGTCGGTCGCGGGGACGAGCCCGGCGTCGAGCCTTTCGGGCCGTTCGACGACGCTGTCGAACGACAGCACCGCGAACCGGTCGGCCGAGGTCAGCGTGTCGACGATGCGCGCCGCCGCGCGCCGGGCGGCGACCATCTTCCAGCCGGTCATGCTGCCGGAGCGGTCGAGGAGCAGCGCCACGTCCCTCGGCCGCCGCGCCGCCTGGTCGTCCGGGGCGGGTGGCAGCACGGTGAGGGTGAAGGTGCCGTCGCCGTCGGCGGCTTCCCTGCCGGCGCCGCCGGTCGCTTCCTGGCCGGCGCCGCCGGTCGCCCCCCGGCCGTCGCCGGCGGTCCGCTCGCGGTCCGGTACGAGCGTGAGCGAGCTGGAGGCGGTGAAGTCCAGGCGCAGCACGAAGTCACGGTCGAGCCACTCGCCCGGCTGGAGCCGGACGACGCCGTCCTCCTCGGTGACCGCGTGCAGGCTGGACCGCATCTCCCGCAGGTCGAGCCCGCCCGGATCCACCCGGGCCGTGAGCGACAGCCGCACCGGGTTGGGGAAACCGGGAAGCAGCACCGGGGGAGTGATCCGCGAGGCGTCCGGCACGGCGTCGGTGTCGGGGACCACGCCGTCCCCCGCCGAGCGGTCGTCGAGCGGGGTGCCCGGGATGTAGCGGGGAGCGACGACGAGCGGGAAGCGGAAGGTCGCGGCGCCGTCCTCGTACGGGAGAGGCTGGCTGAGCGTCAGCCGCACCGTCACCCGCTCGCCGGGGACGATGTTGCCGACCCGCATGGTGAAGACGTCCGGGCGCTCCTCCTCGGCGATGGCGGCCCGCCGTCCCTCGGAGATGGCCTGGTCGTAGTCCTGCCTGGCCTGGCCGCGCTCCTTCAGCACGCCCTCGACCACCCGGCCGTCCGCCTCCATGCGGAAGGCGGTCACCGCCGCCCGGTCGGGAAGCGGGAAGACGTACGTCGCCTCCAGCGGGACGTCATACGGGTTGTGAAATCCCTGGGCGACCTCCACGCCACAGGTGAGGGCGGTGATCCGCGCGTCCACCTCGACACTCTCCAGCGGGAGGTTCCCCTTGCCGGTCCGCAGCGCGCCCAGCCCCGCGTCGGGCAGCGGGGAGTACTCACCGGGCTTCAACGCGGTGATCTGAACAGTCATGTTTGCATCCCTTCGGACGGGGATCGGTCGAGGTCGTGGTGGATGGGGTGGATGACGGCGGAGCCGGACAGGCCGCGGTCGCGCAGCACGGTGAGCAGGGGCGCGGCGGCCTCCTGGAGCGCGGCGACGTCGCCGGGGGAGGGCGCCGGCCCGTCGAGCAGCAGCGTGACCCCCGGCGCGAGCCGTACGCCGTGCACGAGCCCGGCCGGACGCGGGCCGGGAGGGGGGCCGCCGCCGGGGGCATCGGGCAGGCTCACCGGCACGGCGCCGTCGGCGAGGGCCGGCACCGCCTCGGCGGCGGGTCGCGCCCAGAAGCGGGGGCGGGCGGCCGGAGGCCCGGGGTTTCCGTCGAACCCCGCCGGGGGATGGGGGGAGCCCTCGGCGTCCGCGCCGCCGGGCGCGGGCCCGGCGGCGGTGGGAATGCTCGCGATGGCTTCGAGGGTGGTGTCGGTCGCACCCGCCAGCTCGGCCTGGATCTCGGCGATGGAACGCCCGTCGGCCTGCCGGCGCTTGACCGCGATCAGCTGGAGGAGGTGGCGCCTGCCGTACAGCGCGACCCTGCCCCGGCGGGTCAGCGGCGGGTCGACCAGGCCGATCGTCGTGTACCAGCGGATGAGCCGCTCGTTGGGCACGTCGCGAACCCGGCCGTTGGGCCGCTGCGGCGTGGGGCGCAGCGTGGTCGCCGCCCGCTCCGCCAGCTCGCCGATGGTCCAGGTGTCACTCATACCTCGATACTGACACTGCAATCATGACAGTGTCAACGTTTAGGACGACTCAGACCGGATACGGCGTTCTACGTAAGACGCCATAGACGACTCTTGAGGGGGAGAAACTTCATGGCCCAGATCACCAGCCCTCTGTCGGGCGACAATCAGAAGATCACCGGTGAGGCCCTTCAGGGTGCCCTCATCGATCTGCTCGACCTTTCGCTGGTGGGCAAGCAGGCCCACTGGAACCTGATCGGGCGCAACTTCCGGTCGCTGCACCTGCAGCTGGACGAGATCGTCAGCATCGCGCGCAACCGCGCCGACGACGCGGCGGAGCGCGCGGTGGCTCTCGGGATCAACCCGGACGGGCGCGCGGCGACCATCGCGCGCGATACCCAGATACACGCGCTCGACGCGGGCTACATCGAGGACGGGAAGGTGGTCGCGGCCTTCACCGACATCCTCGGGGCGATGATCTCGCGCATGCGCGAGCGCGTGAACACCACGGAGGAGGCCGATCCGGTCACGCAGGATCTCCTCATCGAGATCACCCAGGACCTGGAGAAGCAGCACTGGATGATCCAGGCGCAGCGCTGAGCGGCCGGCGGCGGCCAAGGGCCGGAGCCGTGAGCTCCGGCACCGGAGGAGCACGTCAGAGCAGATCGCGTGCGAGGTGGGCGATCGAGGGCCGGGCGGACAGCAGGGCGCGCAGAGCGTCCCAGCGGGCCGTCCCGGCCCTTGTGTTTCTCAGCAGCCCGGCCTCGATGAGACAGGCCGCCCAGTCGTCTTCCGCGCGGGCCGCCGCGCGCTCCAGCCTTTCGAGCACCGTCTGACCGGCACCGGCACCCTGACCGGCACGGCGTGGCCCGCCCGGCTCTGAGGAGGTCTCCGGCCACGCGTGTACCACGCTGTCCGCGTCCCGTGCCAGCAGGGAGAGCAGGTGCGGCCAGCGGATCGTCAGCACCGCGAGCTTCGCCACCTCCTCGTCGCTCGCCCGCGCCGCGCCGGCCAGGGCCCGCCGGTAGGTGACGAACGAGTAGAACCGGAACACGTTGACATACCTCTTGAGCTCGCGGGGATTGCTCAGCGTGAGCGCGGGAAGGGCCCGCTCGATGGCGGCGTACGCGTTCTGGTCGCTGTAGAGCTCGTCGTAGACGCGGTCGGCGGCGAGCCGCGCGGCGGCCGACAGCCCGCCGATGGCGTCGTCGAAGCCCGCCCACCCCGGTGGCGCGGGTGAGGCGGCCACGGGCGGGGTCCGGAACGTCCTGCGGTCGGCGAAGCGCTCCCGCTCGCCCCTGGCCGCCCGGTGATCGGCGAGGTGCTCGCGCTCGCCGCCGGGTGCCCGGGGACGGCGAGGAGCGCGCGTCCGGCCGTTCTCCGGCGCCCGGCCGCACGGGGTGCCCACCGTCTCCTGGACCCTGCGCGCGACCGCGTCGAGGTCGTCCGCGGTCGGGCCCTGCGCCCTGATGGCCGCCTCGAGCCGGTCGACCAGCTCCGGATCGGGCTGCGGGGACGGCGCGGGCCCTCCACGGCCCTCGCCGCCGTCCCGCGCGCCCGGCCCCCCGCCGTACGGCGCCGCCGGAACGTCGAGCAGGGTGCGGAGGAAGGCGGGCACGCGCTCGCCGTCGTCCAGTAAGGGCACGCTGAGCGGGAGCTGCACGATCTTCTCCAGGAACCGCCACCCGAGGCCCGAGCGCTCCTCCATGGCCGAGGGCAGCGTGCGGGCGAGGTCGCGGTAGGCCACCTCGACGTGCGCCGCCACCACCTCGGGCTCCATGGCCAGCACGAACACGCAGTTGGGGAACTCCCCGGCGAGGAACAGGTTCACGGCCTCGATGACCTGTGCGACCGTACCGGGCGAGCACCTGTCGAGGTCGTCCACGAACACCACCAGGGGACGCTTCTCGGTGGCCACCATGCCGAGCACGCTGCGCATGTCGGTCTGCACCAGGTGCAGGAAGCCGGTCCTGGACCGGTAGCCGGGGTCGGGCGTCAGCTCCTTGACCAGCTCGGGTGACACGCCGAGCAGGTCCGGCTGGCGGACCAGCTCACGGAACGCGGTGTCCGCCGACTCGCCGAGGAACCGCGCCAGCCGTACGGCCGTCGCGGCCAGCAGGATCAGCGAGCCACCTGACCCGACCGCCGCCGCCGTGCCGCGCAGGAAGGAGCCCAGCGCGGGCATCAGGGCCCCGGCGGCCAGCGCGGCGGCGCAGAACAGCAGGGTGGCGCAGAACGCCAGGGCCACCGGCAGCAGGCGCGTGGCGGCCAGCCGGTAGGCCCGCCCGCGCACCGCCTCCCTGTCGATCCGCGACAGGTTGAGCGTCAGCCAGAAGCGCTCGCGCTCGCTCCGGGGCAGGCGGCCGGTGACCTGGGTGATGATCTCGTGGGCCAGCCCCGCCCAGACCTGCTCGCCGCTCTGGTACATCCACGGGTTGAACCAGACGGTCGGCCGCCAGTCCGCGTGCCGCAGCGGCAGCTCGCCGGGCACCGCGTACTCCGCGCAGCCGTGCTCGGGGACCTTGGAACGCGCGAGGACCTCCGCGTTGGTCACCTCCTCCGGCGTCCCGCGCAGCCGGTTGAGGTGGATGTCGGCGGGCCGGTCCTCGGCGGCGCCGGGGTCCAGCAGGTCCTGCACCATGCGCATCAGCGAGGTCTTGCCCGCCCCCCAGGGCCCCTTGATGCCGATGGTCAGCGGGGGCCGGGTGTCGGGATGGCGGACGAACGCCGCGACGGCCTCGGCGTGGACCCGGTGGCCGAGCCGGTCGTGAATGGTCCACCGGTCGCCGGTCAGCCGGGTGCGGGGCTGCACGGTGCGGCGGGTGGCGCGCCACCGGCGCAGCAGGCCGGAGACCCGCGACAGCTCCTTGGGGTCCAGCCGGCCGGCGAGGGCACGGCGGATCGCGGGGTCGGCGAACGGCCTGCCCTTCCCGAGCAGACCCCACGCCGCGAGATCGCGCACCGCCTCGCCCGAGGGGGTGTCCTCGGTGAGCAGCTCGGCGACCTCGGGCGTGAGCGGCTCGTCCTCGGCCAGCAGGGTCGCCCGGCGCAGCAGCCGCCTGGCGTCCTCGCCCAGGTGGACCTCGTAGATCCTGCTCACCAGCTCGGCGGCCGAGACGGGGGGCACGGCGTCGCCCGCGACGGCGAGGCGGGCGAGCGCGGCGCCGAACGCGGCGCCGAGATCGTGTACGGACTCCCGCGTGGACGCGACGCCGATCAGCTCGCCCTCCCCGTAGGTGAGCAGGTAGGGCCGCCGGTCGGCGCCGAGGTCCGCGCACCGCTCCTCCGCGTACCGGTAGAGGTCGCCGACCGAGACGGTGCCGTCGCGGTCGAGGTCCGCCTCGCCCGACAGGATGCCGTCGGCCAGGATTCCGGTGAGGGAGACCGTCCGGCCGGGCCGTTCCCCCGGCATGGTCGCGCTGGTGGTGAGCGCGGCGGCGGCGGCCACGGGCTCGCCCCTGATCCGCAGGCGGCCCACGGTCTCGTGGGGCTGGTCGGGGTTCGCCGTGATGAGCCATCCGAAGTCGACCACCAGCAGCAGCGCCGCGCCGTCCGACCGCTCGACCCGGCGGGCGAACTCGCCCATCAGCGCGCCGAACTCGCGCCGCCCCCAGCCAGACTCGGTGGACCAGCGGACGAGCAGCAGGTCGCCGGGCTCGACGGCGTCCAGGAACGCGCCGACGCGCCGGTGGTCGCCCGCGTCGCCGTCGGCGGTCTCGACCGCGTACCCCTGGGCGGTGAGGGCGTGGACCAGCCTGCGGTCGGCCCCGCCCCCCGGCCCGCTCTCGCGGTCCAGGAAGACCAGGGCCTTGCGCGTCCTGATCGCCGGAGCGGGCGGCGCGGAAACGATCATCGAGGTCATCGGCGGGCTCCCATGGCCGGGGCGGCGGGCTCTGCGCCCCTTGACCGCCGGGCCGTGCTGACGCCTTTCCGATGCCGTGCTGGTAAGGGGCTCGCTCGATGCTCGCAGACGCCGGGCCGGTCCCGGGCGCGCCGTGAACGGGCGAGACCGGCGCTTTGCCCTGCCTTTCCCGCCCTGGTGCTCAGAGGTCGCGGGACCAGGTCTGCATCGTGATCTCGGTGCCCCAGTCGCGTTCGGTGTGCTGCTCGCCGAGCCGGAAGCCCGCCCGCTCGTAGATGCGCCGCGCGGCGGCCAGCACGTCGACCGTGATCAGGATGACGCGCTGGTACCCGGCCCTCCTGGCGAACGCGAGGCACTCCTCGACGAGCCGGCCGCCCACTCCCATGCCCCGCGTGGACGGCTCGACCAGGAGCAGCCGGAGCTGGGCCGTGCGGTCGTCCTTCCTGACGCAGAAGACCGAGCCGGCGGGCTCGCCGCCGACCTCGGCGATCCAGCCCGCCTCGCGCTTCGGGTCGTGGTCTCGGACGTAGTCGGCGACGATGCGGGCGGTCATGGCCTCGAAGGTCTCGTCCCAGCCGTACTCCTCGGCGTACAGCACCCCGTGCCGGTGCACCACCCAGCCGAGGTCGCCCGCGCGCGGCGGGCGGATGACGTACGGCTCCGGTTTGGGGGCCTCGCCGAGGATCTCCTCGACGGTGGTCATGGCGGAGATCAGGCGGCGCCGGTCCTCCTCGCCCAGCGGTGAGATCATTTCCCGCACCGCGGCGGCCGAGGCCTCGTCGAGCGTCCCGTAGGCGACCTGGCCCGCCTCGCTCAGCCGGACGACCTGGCGGCGGGCGTCCGCCGCCGAGCGTTCCCGCGTGACCAGCCCGTCGGCCTCGAAGCGGGCGAGCATCCGGCTGAGGTAGCCGCCGTCCAGGCCGAGGAGCCGCCGCAGCTCGCCGGTCTCCATCTCCTCGCGCCCGTGCAGCTCGAACAGGACCCTGGCCTCCGTGAGGGAGTACGAGGTGTCGTGCATCCCGGCCCCGAGCACGCCGATGACGCGGGTGTAGAAGCGGTTGAAGGCGCGGATCCCGGTGACGAGCTCGTCCATCATTGCTCCGATCAACTGATTCGTTGCCTCAGTCAAGCATGTACGCGCCCGAAGATCCAGACCGCGACGCGGGGTTGTGCCCCTTGGCTCCCGCGCCCAAAATCAGGACCGTGACGAGGGCCGCGGCGCGCCCCCGTCAAGATCGAAGCCGGTCCATGGCGCTATTGTCGATCACATGACTTCGGGGTACGACGTGCTCTACATCGGCGGATACACACCTGAGACCGGCGGGTCGGGTGCCGGGCTGACCGTGGTCCGCAGGGAGGAGGGCGGCGTGCTCAAGGCGCTGGCCGAGACCCCCGCGCCGGGCCCGTCGTTCCTCGCCCTGCATCCCCGGCTGCCCGTGCTGTACGCGGTGCTGGAGCGCGAGGAGGGCGGCGTGGCCGCCTACTCCGCCGACCCGGACGGCCCCGGCCTGCTCGCCGACGGCGCGAGCGGTGGGTCCTACCCCTGCCACCTGGCCGTCGACCCCAGCGGCACCTGGCTCGCGGTCGCCAACTACGGCGACGGCACGCTCGCGATGTACCGGCTCGGCAGCTCGGGTCTGTTCGACGGCCGTCCGAGGCTCTTCCCCCACCAGGGCCACGGGCCCGATCCGTCCAGGCAGGCCGAGCCGCACGCGCACCAGGCCGTCTTCGGCCCCGGACGGGCGCTCCACGTCACCGACCTCGGCACCGACGAGGTCCGCCGCTACCTTGTCGGCAGCGAGCCCGACCTGCACCCCGAGGGCCCGGCGCGGCTGGCGCCCGGCAGCGGCCCGCGCCACATGGTCCACCACGAGGGCCGCTGGTTCGTCGCGGGCGAGCTCGACGGCATGATCAGGATCTACGACGCCGAGTGGCACGAGGTCGGCCGCCTGCCCGCGAGCGAGGCCGAGGGCCCTAACCACGTCTCCCACATCGAGCTGTCCGCCGACGGCCGCCATCTCTACGCCGCCAACCGCGGCCCCGACACCATCGCCGTCTTCGGGGTGGAGGACGCCACGCCCTCGCGGGTCGCCGAGGTCGGCTCGGGAGGGCTGTGGCCCCGGCACTTCGCCATCGCGGGCGACCACATGTACGTCGCCAACGAGCGCTCCGACGCCGTCGCGACGCTCCAGATCAACGACGGCGTCCCGGCTCCCACGGGGGAGACGTTCAAGGTCGGCAGCCCCTCGTGCGTGCTGGCCGTGGCGGTGTAGACCCCGCTCTCACCACTTGGTCTAGACCAATGTTGGCCGCTGGGGCACAATGCTCTGCGTTGGCGGCCGCGCCGGGGATGCCCCGGAAGCATCCTGGCGGCCGCGGAGCTCGACATAGTCTGACTGTGTACCCCATCGGGAGGAACCCGCCATGCGTATCGGAGTGCTTACAGGGGGCGGCGACTGCCCCGGGCTCAACGCCGTCATCCGTGCCGTCGTCCGCAAGGGCATCGGCGTCTACGGCCACGAGTTCGTTGGGTTCCGCGACGGCTGGCGCGGCCCCCTCGAGGGCGAGACGATGCCGCTTGAGGTCCAGACCGTGCGGGGCATCCTCCCGCGCGGCGGCACGATCCTCGGGTCCTCGCGCACGAACCCCATCAAGATCGAGGGCGGCGTCGACCGCATCAAGAAGAACCTCGCCGAGGGCGGGGTCGACGCGCTGATCGCCATCGGCGGCGAGGACACGCTCGGCGTGGCCAAGCAGCTGTTCGACCTCGGCGTCAACGTCGTCGGCGTGCCCAAGACGATCGACAACGACCTCAACGCGACCGACTACACCTTCGGCTTCGACACGGCCGTCAACATCGCCACCGAGGCGATCGACCGCCTGCACACCACGGCCGAGTCGCACCACCGCGCGCTGATCTGCGAGGTCATGGGCCGTCACGCCGGCTGGATCGCGCTGCACGCCGGCATGGCCGGTGGCGCCAACGTCATCCTGATCCCGGAGAAGCCCTTCGACATCGACAAGGTCTGCGAGTACGTCGAGAGCCGCTTCAAGACCCGCTACTCGCCGATCATCGTGGTCGCCGAGGGCGCGCACCCGATCGAGGGCCAGATGGCGCTCCAGGCCGGAGAGCTCGACGCGTTCGGCCACGTCCGCCTCGGCGGCATCGGCGAGCTGCTCGCCCACGAGATCGAGAAGCGCACCGGCAAGGAGGCCCGCACCACCGTGCTCGGCCACGTGCAGCGTGGTGGCACCCCCAGCGCGTTCGACCGGGTGCTCGCCACCCGCTTCGGCCTGCAGGCCATCGACGCGGCCAACGACGGCGACTTCGGCAAGATGGTGGCGCTGCGCGGCACCGACATCGTCCGGGTCGGCCTGGACGCCGCGACCTCCGAGCTCAAGACCGTGCCCCCGTCGCGTTACCAGGAGGCCGAGGTCTTCTTCGGCTGATCGTCCCCGCCTCATCCGCACCACCCCCTTGCCGGAGCGGCCGGGGGGCGGTGCTCCTGGCCCCATCCGTACGGGCCTCAGGTGGGCGTCGGCTGGACCGGATGGGCTCTGAGGGGTCCGGGACCCCGCCATCCGGGATAAATTGAAGGGTGCCCTGCGCTGGAACGACCTTCCGCGCGGCAAGCAGCCCGACTCCGACTCCCACCACTGCCCGGAGGCAACCCCATGTCCGTCGTGCCCCCGTCAGCTCTGGGCGAGCCCTGCGTCCTGCTCAAACTGGGTGAGGTCGTCCTCAAGGGCAAGAACCGCGAGCTGTTCGAGCGGCAGCTGCAGATGAACATCAAGTCCGCGCTGAAGAGCTCCGGCGTGAAGGTCGACGTTCGCCAGCGCCACGGTGTCATCGCGATCCTGCTGCCCGAGGGCACGGGCGTGGAGACCGCCGACGCCATCGCCGCGCGGCTCACCGACGTGATGGGCCTGGTGTGGATCCACCGCGCCTGGCGGGTCGCCAAGGACCCCGACGCCGTCACCGCCGCCGCCCTGGAACTGGTGGCCGGCCGCCCCGAGGTCGAGCGCAAGGCGACGTTCGCGGTGCGCTCGCGCCGCCGCGACAAGCGGTTCCCCCTCCGCTCCAACGAGCTCGACCGCATGGTCGGCGGCGAGATCAACGACAAGTACGGCCTGCCCGTCCGCCTGAAGAACCCCGAGCTGACCATCCACATCGAGGTCGACAGGGACGAGGTGTTCGTCTTCACCGACGGGCTGCCTGGCCAGGGCGGCCTTCCGGTCGGCACCAGCGGGCGCGGCCTCGTGCTGATGTCGGGCGGCATCGACTCGCCGGTCGCCGCCTACCGCATGCTCCGCCGCGGTCTCCAGGTCGACTTCCTGCACTTCTCGGGCATCCCGTTCACCACCTCCGAGTCGATCTACAAGGCGTACGCCCTGGTGCGCGCGCTGAGCAAGTTCCAGGTGCGGGCACGGCTGTTCGTGGTGCCGTTCGGCAAGGCGCAGCAGTCCCTGAAGTCCTCGGGCGCCGACCGCCTGCAGGTGGTCGCCCAGCGGCGCCTCATGCTCAAGACCGCCGAGGAGGTCGCCCACCGCCTGCGCCGCGCCGTGCTGGTCACCGGCGACTCGCTCGGCCAGGTCTCCTCGCAGACCCTGCAGAACATCACCGCGCTCGACGACGCCGTGAGCCTGCCGATCCTGCGGCCCCTCATCGGCATGGACAAGTCCGAGATCATCGCGGAGGCGCGCCGCATCGGCACGCTGGAGATCTCCGAGCTTCCCGACGAGGACTGCTGCACGCTGCTGACCCCCCGCCGGGTCGAGACCCATGCCCGCATCGCCGACCTGCGGCAGATCGAGAAGCGACTGGACGCCGAGGAGCTCGCCGTCCAGCTCGCCGACTCCGTCCAGGAGTACAAGATCGACGACTCGGACACCAGGGCCGAGCGGCCCGAGGGCGGCCCGGCCGTGAGCCCGGCGAGCGCCTAGAGCGGCGGGCGCCCAGAACGGCGAGCAGCTCGTGGAACCCCGGCCGGGCCACCTGGTCGCGCAGGTCGGCGGCACCTTTCCTGGGAGGACGGCGGCCCCCCGAGGCCGCCCTCCTCGCGCGGGGGCTACGCCACGGGGGTGAGCGCGCCGGCGGGCACCCGGTTCATCAGGGGCGGGAAGTCGCGCATGACGCGGGCCAGCTCCTCCAGATCGCCGTCGACGAGCGCCTGAGGACCGTCGCAGAGCGCCTGCTCGGGATGCGGGTGGACGTCGATGATCACTCCGTCGGCCCCCACGGCGATCGCGGAGCGGGTCAGCGGGAGCACCAGGTCGCGGCGGCCCCCGGAGTGCGATGGGTCGACGATGACGGGCAGGTGCGACAGCCGCTGGGCCACCGGCACGGCCGAGACGTCCAGGGTGTTGCGGGTCGCGGTCTCGAACGTGCGGATGCCGCGCTCGCACAGCACGATGTCGAGGTTGCCGCGCTGGGCGATGTACTCGGCCGCCATGAGCCACTCCTCGATGGTGGCGTTCATGCCGCGCTTCAGCATGACCGGCTTGCCTACCGCGCCGACGGCCTGCAGCAGCGCGAAGTTCTG
>NZ_JBFBIK010000058.1:0-44789 GCF_040685555.1 Sphaerisporangium sp. NPDC088356 | reverse complement strand
CCCGCCCCGGCAGGACGGGCACCACGACCCGGAAGGGGCCTACAGGCCGGCGCTGGCGAGCGCCCGGTGGTAGGCGGCCTCGGTGGCCTCGCCGTCGTCGAGCTGTTCCAGGGCCTTGGCGGCGGTCAGCCAGCCCTCCGCCGCCCTCCGCGAGGACGGCACGTGCTCCAGCAGTTCCTCGACCTTGGCCAGCTCCGCCGCGGCCTCCTCCGAACGGCTCAGCAGGAGCAGGGCGTTGCCGACGACGAGGTGGGCTTCGAGCCGGAGGGTGCGGGCGCGCTCGTCCAGGAGGTCCCTGCCCCGGTTGGCGTAGGCGACGGCCTTGGCGGGATCGCCGAGCACGATCTCGGCCTTGGCGAGCTCGACCGCGCAGCGAGCCGTGTCGACCGTGCTCGCCGAGGACTCGGCCAGCTCGCGCTCGACCCGCAGGAACAGGTCGCGGCAGGCCTCGGCCTGTTCCGGATGGACGCGAAGCAGCAGGATGGCGTACGCCATCCGCAGGCGGGCCAGGTTACGCGGCTCGCCGTTCTCCGACTGGACCGCGAGCGCCCGCTCGGCCAGGGCGAGGGCTTCCTCGCCGCGCCCGGTCTGCTCGGCGAGGACGGCCGCGTTCCAGCAGGCCGCGACGGTCGCGCGGGGGGTGCCGAGCATCTCGGCCGCCGCGAGCAGCTCGGCGGCGAACTGGCGCGCCCTCAACAGGTCGCCGCGCACGATGTAGGCGCCGAGCAAGGTCGCGCCCAGCTCGACGAGGTCGTCGTTCCACATCGGCCGGCGCAACCCGAGAAGCATCTCCTCACCGACACGGACGGCCGGGCCGAGGTCGCCGCGCTCGCGGTAGCACCGGGACAGCGCGACCGCGACGGCGACCGCCTGGTCGGAGGGCAGCGTCTCCCCGCTCGACTCGCTGAGCCGCGACAGGACGGTGATCGCCTCGTCGAGGTCGCCGCACGCCTCGCTGGCGAGCGCGTAGCCGTACTCGGCCTGCTGCCTCAAGGATGCGAGACCGGCGAGGCTGCCGTCATCGAGCAGTTCGGCGTAGCGACGGCGGGCTTCGGCGACCTCTCCGTTGTCCAGGGCGAGGGCGGCGTACCGCAGGCCGAGCTCCAAGTCCTGCATCTGCTCGGCGGTGACCCCGTTGATCAGATACGTTAAGGAGCACTCGAGCTTCGCCGCCAGCAGTTCCAGAACGGCCGCGGTCGGCGTACGCTTGCCGCTCTCGATAAGTGATACATAGCTATCGGACAGTTCAGGATGTGCCAGCTGCGCCTGCGATAGACCACGCTGGCGGCGAATCGTCTTGATTCGCTGACCTACCAGATCTTGACCAGTCACCAGCACCCCTTGATGATGTAATCCCACCGACAGACACTATCGACGGGAGTTTGCCATGCGTCGCCGCCGGCTCGCCTTGTCTGCCCTAACTGTCCTGTTCGCAGCCACTTTTGGCTTCGCAGGTCATGCTACGGCCGCAACTGGCACCGCGTCTTCCCTTAATAAGGTCCAAGACTCGTTGTGCTGCTGATTTGTGACTCAACCGGCACGTAGAGCGAGAAAAAGGTCGACCCTGTCCTCCATTGCGGACAGGTCTCTTCCGGTCAGCTCCTCTACACGCCGGATGCGGTATCGCACGGTGTTCACATGCACGTGCATTCGCTCCGCGCAGGTGTTCCACGACCCAGCACAGTCAAGGAAGGTCCCGAGAGTGCGCACCAACTCCGACTGGTGCCTGCGGTCGTAGGCGAACAGCGGAGCCAAAATCCGGTCCGCGAAGGATCGCCGCACGTCGTCGGGGACGGTGGCCAGCAGGAGAACGTGAGTGTAAATCTCGTCGCTGGGCACCACCCCTCCGCCGCGCGCCTCCGCCAAGCGCCGCGCGTGGCCCGCTTCCTCGGCGCCACCGCGGATGGCTCCGGGACCGATCAGGCCAGCGCTCACGCCGACTGACACTCGTGTCCTCGGCAGGGCCCCCTGAAGTATCGCCACCCTGCCCCCCAACAGGTCCAGAAGCGATTGCACACTACGCTGCACTTGCGATCGAGCTTGCAATTGCACGTTACTCCGCACGCGCGCCGGGGTCCAGGGGATGTTCCCGGTACCAGTGCCGGTTTCCGGCACCGTCCCGGGCTCCTTTCCGGTCCCGCCGCCGCGCGCTTCCCCGGCCTTGTTTCCGGTCGCGCCGATATCCGTTCCCAGGGGCTGGTCTCCCGCTCCTGACATCTCGGGAGTGATCAGCGGTACCAGCGCGACCGCGCCGTCCGCCCCCGCCGCGGCCACCACCCTGCGGTCCAGCAGCTCCTCGATCACCTGGCCGCCGAGCACGGCGGGGTCTGGCCCGTCCGTCGCGCCGGGACGGGTGACG
The DNA here is from genome assembly GCF_040685555.1 of Sphaerisporangium sp. NPDC088356. Lineage (NCBI taxonomy): Bacteria > Bacillati > Actinomycetota > Actinomycetes > Streptosporangiales > Streptosporangiaceae > Sphaerisporangium > Sphaerisporangium sp. NPDC088356. The sequence continues at coordinate 42,430 of NZ_JBFBIK010000058.1, read as the reverse complement.
GTCGCCGTGACCACCGCGTACGGCTGGGCGGCGTCGATCCCGCAGGTGCGCAGCCGCGCGGCCACCTCGGCCTGGTCGGCCTCGCCGGAACAGGCGAGCGCGATCAGCTCCTCGGCGAGGCGCCGCTCGACCCTGCGGCCCTCCTCGGCACGGCCGCGATCCAGCGCCACGCAGGCCGCGAGCTCGAAGCCGGTGTCCACGTCGGCGAGCAGGTCGGCGTCGCAGACCAGCGCCCACCCGGCGGCCCGGTGCGACCGGTCGACCCCGAACAGCGTGAACGGCCCCCGCCGGGTCTCCACCAGATGGGGCAGCCGCGTCGCGGACAGATACTCGCGCGCGAGCCGTACGGGAAGGTCTCCTTCGAGCCGTCCCGCGATGACCGTGCCCGTGGAGGAGATCACCGCGCCGTTGACGCCCAGTTCCTCGGCCGTGAGCGCGAAGAGCTCGTCCAGGCCCGCGCCGTCGGCCACCGCGGCGACGATCCGGCGGTGCCGGCCGAGCGCGCCGCGCAGGTCGACGGCCGTGGCCCCCGCCAGGCGCGTCTCCACCACCTCGCTGAGCGTGCGGAACGAGACCTCGGTCGGCACGTCCAGCAGGGGGAGGTCGTGCTCGCGGCATGCCTCGACCACGTCGTCCGGCACGACGCCGAGCCAGGCCCGGCCGACGCCCAGCGCCGCGACCTTCGCGCCGGCGAGGATCTCGACGAACCGCCGGGAGTCCTCCGGCTCCCTGCGCCACATCAACCCCGTGAGCACCATCTCTCCCCCGGACAGGTAACGTCCGGGATCGGGCAGGTCGGTGATGTGCACACCGGTGAACCGCCGGTCCGCATGACCGGGGTCCGACAGCAGCCCGAGCCCGAACCGGTCCATCGCGAGCAGCTCACGTATACGCACAAACCAAGGCTAACGGCGCGCGTTTGGACGAACCTACAAGCCACGTCCGCGGCCCGCCACGGCGTTTCGCGGGTGCGCCTATTGGCGGCCTTGAACTGGGCTGATGTACTGCCCGTGTGACCCAAACCGCGAGCAGCCAGAGCCAGGGCCAGGGAATCGGGGCGAGCGTGACCCGCCCTGACGGCAACCTGAAGGTGACCGGCGAGTTCGCCTACTCCTCCGACCTCTACCTGGCGGACATGCTGTGGGGCTCGACGCTGCGCAGCCCCCACCCGTCCGCCTGGGTCCGGTCGATCGACGTCGGCGCCGCGCTCGCCATGCCGGGCGTGTACGCCGTGCTGACCCACGAGGACGTACCCGGGGAGCGGTTCTACGGCCTGGAGCACAAGGACCAGCCCGTGCTGGCCATCGACCAGGTCCGCTACCAGGGGGAGCCCGTCGCGATCGTGGCGGCCGACCACCCCGAGACCGCCCGGCGGGCGGCGGCGGCGATCGTGGTGGAGTACGAGCCGCGCGAGGCGGTCACCGACGCGCACCGCGCCCTGTTCGACCCCGAGTGCCCGAAGGTGCAGCCGGGCGGCAACCTCGTGCGCCACCAGCCGGTGCGGGTCGGCCGCGAGCCCTTCGCCGGCATGGCCGAGGTCGTGGTCACCGCGGAGTACGAGGTCGGCATGCAGGACCAGGCGTTCCTCGGCCCCGAGTCCGGCCTCGCCGTGCCCTCAGAAGACGGCGGCGTCGACCTGTACATCGCGACGCAGTGGCTGCACGTCGACCAGGACCAGCTCGCCCCCTGCCTCGGCCTGCCCAAGGAGAAGGTGCGGCTGACGCTGGCCGGGGTCGGCGGGGCGTTCGGCGCCCGCGAGGACATGTCCATGCAGATCCACGCCAGCATGCTGGCCCTGCGCACCGGCAGGCCGGTCAAGATGGTCTACGGCCGCGAGGAGTCGTTCTTCGGTCACGTCCACCGGCATCCCGCCCGCATGCGGTACGAGCACGGCGCCACCCGCGAGGGCAGGCTCGTCTACGTCAAGGCCGAGATCGTCCTGGACGGGGGCGCGTACTGCTCCTCCTCCCCCGCCGTGGTCGGCAACGCGGCCTCCCTGGGCGTCGGGCCGTACGAGGTGGACACCGTCTGGATCGACGCCTACGGCGCGTACACCAACAACCCGCCCTGCGGGGCGATGCGCGGCTTCGGCGCCGTCCAGGCGTGCTACGCCTACGAGTCCCAGATGGACCGGCTGGCGGAGGCGTGCGGGATCGACCCGGTCGAGATCCGGGTGCTCAACGCCGTCTCGCAGGGGTCACGGCTGGCCACGGGCCAGGTGATCGAGTCGCCGGCGCCGCTCGCCGGCATGCTGCGTGAGCTGGCCGCCATGCCCCTGCCCGGTTCCTCCTGCTCCCCCGACCTGCGCTCCCTGCCGGGCGGGGTGGCCCAGACGACCCACGGCGAGGGCGTACGGCGGGGCGTGGGGTACGGCGTGGGGATCAAGAACATCTGCTTCTCGGAAGGCTTCGACGACTACTCGACGGCCAAGGTCAAGGTCGAGCTGCTCGGCGGGGAGGCGCACGTGCTGGTGCACACCGCCGCCGCCGAGGTCGGGCAGGGCCTGCTCATGGTCCAGACGCAGATCGCCCGCACCGAGCTCGGCATCGAGCGGGTGACCGTCGCCCCCGCCGACACCTCCGTGGGCTCGGCGGGCTCCAGCTCGGCCTCCCGGCAGTCGTACGTCACCGGGGGCGCCGTCAAGACCGCTTGCGAGGCCGTGCGCGAGCGGCTGGACAAGCTGCGGGCCGAGAATCCCGGGGTCACACTCGAAGACCTGCTCGACGCGTTCGGGCCGGTGGAGGAGACCCGCGAGTACCGGCACCGGCCGACCTACCCGATGGACCCGGTAACCGGGCAGGGCGACTCCCACACCCAGCTCGCGCTCTGCGTCCACCGCGCCGTGGTCGACGTGGACGTCGAGCTCGGCCTGGTCAAGGTCGTCGAGCTCGCCGCCGTGCAGGACGTGGGCAAGATCCTCAATCCCCTGGCGCTCGAAGGTCAGATCCACGGCGGCACGGCGCAGGGGCTCGGCCTCGCCCTCATGGAGGAGATCCAGGTCCGCGACGGCAAGGTGATGAACCCGTCGTTCACCGACTACCTGATCCCGACGATCCTCGACATGCCGCCGATGAGGCTGTCCATCCTGGAGAACCCCGACCCCGACGCGCCGTACGGCCTGCGGGGAGCGGGCGAGCCGCCCACGCTCTCCTCCACCCCGGCGGTGGCCGCCGCCGTCCGCGCCGCCACAGGCCTCCCCCTCACCCGGGTCCCCATCCGCCCCCACGACATCGCCCTGGCCGATTGACGCGCCCGCCGGCATGAATGCCGGAGATTCTCGCCCGTGCCGCGCGGGTTCATCCGGCACCTCGGTGGCTTCCCGCTTCGTCGGCTGGTGCCACCGCGAGCGGTGGTCCTACCCTGCCGCCACCGGGACGGTTCGCGCCGTCCTCTAGGTGGTGAAGGCGTTTCCAGGTGGTGAGGGGCTCTCCTAGGTGATGTCGCCGCGTTCGCAGGCGACGCCGTCGTGGTCGCCGTCGACGTACCAGCCGTACTCCACGTGGATGCCCTTGGTGTACGGGCCGTAGTTCGCCGCGTGGGCCAGCTTGCAGCTGGCGAAGCGCGGGTCCGGGGTCCGCTTGATCATGGTCGAGGATCCGGTCGCCCGGGTCTGCGGCACCCCGGCCTCGCCGGTGGCCTGCGAGGTCTGCCCGGCGGCGGGCGTGTGCGTCGCGGCCGGGGGCGCCAGCGGCATGGACCCCGGCTGGGACGCCGACGCGCTGGGCGCGCCAGTGGTGGTTCCCGTGGGAGCTCCCGTACCGGGCCCCGTCGGATCTCCCGTGCCGGGCCCCGTGGGCGCTCCTGTCGGGGCTCCCGCACCCGGCGGGCAGGTGGAGGAACCGCCGGGCACACCGTTGGTCGGGGCCGTGCCCGTCCCCGTCGCGCCCGTTGTCCCGTTCGTACCCGCGCCTCCGGTGCCTCCGGTGCCTCCGGTGCCTCCGGTGCCCCCGTTGGTGCCGTCGGCGGGGGGGCAGGTGGAGGTCTGGGCGGGGGCCTCGGGTGAAGGCCCGGAGGTGCCGGTGACCGCGCCGCCCGATCCGAGCAGGCGGGCCATCAGCGCGTCGGCCGTCTCCTTGGTGAGCCCCGCGATGCTGAGGCTGTCGTCGGTGATCGCCTGCGCGACCCTCGGGGCGGTGACGACCTTGTCGTCCACCACGACGGCGAGCTGCTGGTTGAGGGCGTCCTTGGTCAGGGCGGCCAGATTCTGGCGGCTCTCCGGGGCGAGCACGACGCGCACGGAGTACGTGCCGTCCTTGTCGGCGACCGTCGTCACCTTCACGACCGAGGTGACGGTGACCCCCCGGTCGACCTGGTAGCAGGTGGTGCCCGCGTCGTCGAGCACCGCCTCCGCTCCCGGGCACGGCGCGGCCCGCACGCCGATGACGGGGGCGAAGTGGATCGGGGTGGCGAGGCGGGCGGGCGGCGCCGCGCCGAGCGGAAGGCCGGGCTCCCGCGTCATGAGCACGGCGATGGTGCCGAGGACTCCCGTGACGAGGACCACGACGAAGAGCCCGATGATCAGGGCGATGGTCGTGGAACGCGCGGCGCGCGGCGGACCGCTCGGACCGGCCGGCCCGCCGGGCGTGCCGGGACCACCGGGGCCGGGGGGCGGCCCCTCGGGGCCGATCGGCGGCTGCCCGGGACCGATGGGCGGCTCGGCCGGACCCATCGGCGGCTCCTCGGCACCGATCGACACTTCGTCCGCCGCGAGCGGGGGCTCGTCCGCCGCGAGCGGGGGCCGGTCGGATGGCATGAGCGGCAGGTCCGGGGTGTGCGGAGGCTCGTCCGGATCGGACGGCAGGCGCCCCATGGCGAGCGTCGGCTCGTCCCCGAACATGGAAGGAATATCCGGCGGCGCCTCGGGTCGATCACTGTGATCGTCCACCACCGGATGGTTACGCATCCTCACCCCTGACTGACATCGCTCGGGCGAGCCTACCGAGGCTCGCGTGATCGAGCTAACCGCAGGAGGGACTCTTGGCAGTGAGTTCTAGGCTGTAGATGTCCTGACAATTTGCCACACACCAGGGCAATTGATCCAACCATCTCCATGGCCGGAGCTTTCCGGGGAACGCCCGGTGGACAAGGATCGGCCGTCACGGCCCACCAGAGCGCCCGCGGCGCCGGGGATTCCAGGAAGCGGGCGGGCCGTCGCGATCAAACGGGGAGCCAGGAGCGCGCAAGAGCCCGGGTCGCAGTGAACCGGGGCCTGTGGCGGGCAGTTCGCAGGCATGGCAGAGGACTGCCCCTGGGGGCGAAGGAGGATTTCATGAAGGTCGGAATACCCCGAGAGGTGAAGGACCACGAGGACCGCGTCGCTCTCACCCCCGCAGGAGCCAACGAGCTGACCCGTCACGGCCACCAGGTGTTCGTGGAGCGCGGGGCGGGCGCCGGGTCCTCCATCGCCGACGACGAGTTCCGCGCGGCCGGCGCGACGATCCTGGAATCGGCCGAGGAGGTCTGGCACCAGGGCCACCTGATCCTCAAGGTCAAGGAACCGATCGCCTCGGAGTACCCCCTCCTGCGCGAGGGCCAGATCCTCTTCACCTACCTGCACCTCGCCGCCTCGCGGAAGCTGACCCTGGCGATGATGGAGTCCGGGGTCACCGGCATCGCGTACGAGACCGTGCAGCTGGCGAACGGGGCGCTGCCCCTGCTGGCACCCATGTCGGAGGTGGCCGGACGCCTCGCCCCGCAGGTGGGCGCCTACCACCTGATGCGGCAGGGCGGCGGCAGGGGCGTGCTCATGGGCGGCGTGCCGGGGGTGTACCCCGCGAAGGTGGTGGTGCTCGGGGCGGGGGTGACGGGCATGAACGCCGCGACGATCGCGCTCGGCATGCAGGCGGAGGTCATGCTCCTGGACAAGAACATCGACAGGCTGCGCCAGGCCGACATGATCTACCGGGGCCATCTGCAGACCGTCGCGTCGAACACCTACGAGATCGAGCGCGCCGTCCTCGGCGCCGACCTCGTGATCGGCGCCGTGCTCATCCCCGGCGCCAAGGCGCCCAAGCTCGTCTCCAACGAGCTGGTCTCCCGGATGAAGGAAGGGTCTGTGCTGGTGGACATATCCATCGACCAAGGCGGCGCGTTCGAGGACTCCCGGCCCACGACCCACGCCCATCCGACGTACCGGGTGCACAAGTCGGTGTTCTACTGCGTGGCCAACATGCCGGGGGCCGTTCCGCACACCTCGACGTACGCGCTGACCAACGTGACCCTGCCGTACGTTCTGGCGATCGCCGACAAGGGATGGCGCGAGGCCCTGCTGGACGACCCGGCGCTGGCGCTCGGGCTGAACACCCACGGGGGCACCCTCACCAGCCGCCCCGTCGGCGACGCCCACGCCCTGGAGGCGGTGGACCCGGAGGAGATCCTCCGCTGAGGCGGCGGGTCCGCCGTACGACCGCTCACGACCGGGGTCGCGGGGCCGTACGGCAGGGGAACGCGCCGGTCAGGAGGACGGCGTGGCGCTCGGGGCCATGCTGACCTCCGGCGTCGCCGCGCCGCTCGGAGCCTGGGACGGCATCGTCGTCGGCAGCGGGTTGTCGGAGGCGAGCTTGTCGGTGCTGCCCTGGCCGGAGCAGGTCGCGCCGTACTCGGGCGTGGTCTGCGGGTTCTGCTTGTACTTCGTGATGAACTTGGGGAGGCGCGGGTCGTCGGCGCCCTTGAGCGCGAGCTGGTGGTTCCAGGAGCTGACCACGACCGGTGCCGTGAGACCCGGGAACGGGCTCAGGAGCAGGTAGTCGGAGGTGACGAGGGCCTTCAGCTTGTCGACGTCCGCCTTGGGGAGGTCGGGCTTGTAGGTGATCCACACCGAGCCGTGCTCCATGGAGTGCACGCCGTTCTCGCTGTTGATCGGCTGGTCGTAGACCCCGCACTGCTGCCACGTAGGGTTGTGCTCGCCGCCGACCGGCGGGGTCTCCTTGTAATTGACCTTGATCGGGGTGTGCTGCGAGCCCTTGTAGGCGAAGGTCTTGACCCCGTCCAGCGCCGACTGGGACCGCTCCTGGACCACGTAGAAGCCGACCAGGCCGACCAGCAGGACGATGACGAAGGCCCCCGCTCCCCACATGAGCATGGCGGTGCGCCGCTCTTTGCGTTTCTGCGCGGCACGCAGCTGGGCGAGATGCTCCCGCCGTGCCTGCGTCCTCTCCTTGGCCATCAATCCTCCAACAGCTGTACATGACCCGGAATGCTCAAGCTCCTGAGCTTATGTGGAGGATAGTGGGTAGGTAATAACGTTTGCGTCTAACGCCCAAGGCAATCACTCCCCTGGCTGGCAATGATCACCTCACGAACTCGTCTGGTCCTCGTCGCGCTGATCTCATGCGTGGCGACCGTCGTCGCGATGCTGCTGATCAACGGCAGGTCGGCTCCTCCGGGAGACGCCTCGCCCGAGGCGGGCTTCTCGCGGGACATGGCGGTCCACCACGCCCAGGCGGTCGAGATGGGCTTCGCCGTACGCGACGGGAGCACCGACTCCCGCATCCGGTCGCTGGCGTACGACATCATCACCACCCAGACGGCCCAGCGTGGCGTCTTCATGGGGTGGCTCCAGCAGTGGGGCCTCAACCAGGCGAGCGACCGGCCCCCCATGGCGTGGATGGCGGGTCACGGCGGGCACGGAGCGGCCCCGGCGACCAACGGGCGCGGAGCGGCCTCGGCGACTAAGGAGCAGGGAGCGGCCCCGGCGATTAACGAGCAGGGAGCGGCCCCGGCGACGGGTGTGCCGGCCGCGATGCCCGGCATGGCCTCGGAGGAGGAGCTGAAGCGCCTCCAGGCCGCCAAGGGCAAGGACGCCGAGGTGCTCTTCCTCCAGCTCATGATCCGCCACCACGAGGGCGGCGTACAGATGGCGAAGACGCTGCTGAAGCTGTCGAACCGGGCGGAGGTGCGGGGCATGGCGCAGAACATCGTGGACACGCAGGACAGCGAGATCCAGTACATGACCGACCTGTTGAAGGAGCGCGGCGCCCACCCCTACCCCTCGATCCTCAAGTAGGCAGGGCCGGGCCCTCAGGCCTGGGTCATCTCCTGGGCGATCGCGGCGGCGAAGGCGTCCACGTCCGCCTCGGTGGTGTCGAAGGCCGTCATCCAGCGGACCTCCCCGGTGGCCTCGCTCCAGGTGTAGAACCGGAACCGCTTGCGCACCCGCTCGGCCACGTCGGCGGGCAGGATGGCGAAGACCGCGTTGGCCTCGACCGCCCTGGTCAGCGTCACGCCCGGGATATCGCGCACGGCCGCCGCGAGGCGCGCGGCCATGGCGTTGGCGTTCCTGGCGTTGCGCTGCCACAGGTCGCCGCCGAGCAGCGCCTCGAACTGCACCGACACGAACCGCATCTTGGAGGCGAGCTGCATCGCGCTCTTCCTGAGGTAGATCAGGCCCCGCACGGCCGCGGGGTTGAGCACGACGATGGCCTCGCCGAACATCAGCCCGCTCTTGGTGCCGCCGAAGGAGAGCACGTCCACGCCCGCGTCGGTGGTCAGCGCGCGCAGCGGGACGTCCAGCGCCACGGCGGCGTTGATCAGGCGCGACCCGTCGAGGTGCAGCAGCATCCCGAGCTCGCGGCAGTGGGCGGCGATCGCGGTGATCTCCTCGGGCGTGTAGAGCGTGCCCAGCTCGGTGCTCTGCGAGATCGAGACCACCCGGGGCTGGGCGCGGTGCTCGTCGCCGAAGCCCCACGCCTGCCGGTCGATCAGGTCGGGGGTGAGCTTGCCGTCGGGCGTGGGCACGCTCATCAGCTTGAGCCCGGCGCTCTGCTCGGGGGCCCCGCCCTCGTCGGTGTTGATGTGCGCGGTCTCGGCGCAGACGACCGCCTCCCACGGCGCGGTCATCGACCGCAGGCCGACGACGTTGGCGCCGGTGCCGTTGAACACCGGCCACGCCTGCGCGGTCGGCCCGAAGTGCCGCCTGAAGACCTCCTGGAGCGCCTCGGTGTAGGCGTCCTCACCGTAGGCGATCTGGTGGCCGCCGTTGGCGAGGGCCAGCGCCTCGAGGATCTCCGGGTGGACGCCCGCGTAGTTGTCGCTGGCGAACCCCTTCACGGCGGGGTCGTGGTGCCGTCGTGCCTGGGTCACGTGGTGAGGTCCAATCGGGTGCCGTTGATCTCGCCGGCCGGCCGGTCCCACAGGCCGGCGACGGCCTCGGCGAGGTCGTTCACGTCGGTGAAGCCGGGGAACTTGCGCTCCGGGCTCGCCGCGCGCATGTCGTCGTTGACCAGGGCTTTGATGACCAGGATCGTCGCGGCGCTCCGGGTGCCGCGCAGCGCGTCGGCGAGCGCCAGGGTCCACGCCTCGGCGGCGGCCTTGGCCGCCGCGTAGGCGGCGTTCCCCTGGGTGGGCTCCTGGGCCGCCTTGGCCGAGACGATGGCGAACCGGCCGCCGTCGCTCTCGCGCAGCGCCGGCTCGAACGCCAGCGAGACGTTCTGCAGGGTGCGGATCAGCTGCTCGTGCAGGGTGTCCCAGTCGGCGAGGTCGGTGTCGGCGAAGGTCTTGGACCCCCGCCAGCCGCCCACGAGGTGGACGACGCCGTCGATGCCCCCGTGCTCCTCGCGGACCCGCCGGGCCAGCTCGCGCACGGCCTGCGGGTCGGTGAGGTCGGCGGCGATCACCCCGTCGGCCTGGTGCCTGCCGACCCCGATCACGGTGTCGCCGCGTGCGGCGAGGCGGGCCGCGACGGCCCGGCCCGTGGGGCCGCCCGCTCCCGCGACGACGACCGTACGGGGTCCATGGCTGGGGTTGCTCACGCGCGGATTCCCTTCGTGGCCTCGATCACGCCCGAAAGCTTACGACGCAGGGCCTCGTAGAACATGCTCAGGGGGAACTCGTCGGGCAGGACGGCGTCCACCACGGCCTTCGGGAAGCCCTCGACGGGGAGCGCGTCCGCGCCGCGGTTCCACACCGAGGAGGGGTGCGGGGCGACGTAGGCGGCGACCAGCTGGTGGGCGGCGAGCCAGTGCGCCAGCTTGGAGCGGTCGATGCCGTCGCGGTAGAGCTTCTCCACCTCGCCGCGCAGGTCCGCGACGCAGCCGGCGACCCGGTCCCAGTCGATGCTGAGCCGGTTGTCGGTCCAGCGCACGACGTCGTTGCGGTGCAGGTAGGCGAACAGGAGCTGGCCGCCGAGGCCGTCGTAGTTGCGCACCCGCTCGCCGGTGATCGGGAACCGGAACAGCCTGTCGAACAGGATCGCGAACTGTACGTACCGGGCGTGCGGCACGCCTTCCTTCTCCAGCTTGACGGCCTCGCCGAACGCCGTCAGGTCGCAGCGCAGCTCCTCCAGGGAGTACAGCCAGTACGGCATGCGCTGCTTGATCATGAACGGGTCGAACGGCAGGTCGCCGTGGCTGTGGGTGCGGTCGTGCACGAGGTCCCACAGGACGAAGGTGTCCTGGGCGAGATCCTGGCTTTCGAGCAGGCGCCCGGCGTCCGGCGGGAGGGCCAGCTTGAGGGTGTCGGCGGCGGCGCGGCTGACGCTGCGGAAGCGGGCGGCCTCGCGGTCGCAGAAGATGCCGCCCCAGCTGAACCTCGGCGGGGTCTCGCGCACCGCGACGGTCTCGGGGAACAGCACCGCGCAGTTGGTGTCGTAACCGGCCGTGAAGTCCACGAACGCGATGGGCACGAACATCGGGTTGTCGTAGCGCCCGCTCTCCAGGTGGGCGAGCCACTCCGGCCACACCGTGCGGATCCAGACCGCCTCCAGGTTGCGGTTGGGGTTGCCGTTCTGGGTGTACATCGGGAAGACGACCAGGTGCTCCAGCCCGTCGACGCGCTGGGTGTCGGGGTGGAAGGCGTTCAGCGAGTCGAGGAAGTCGGGCACCCCGTATCCGGCGGCCTGCCACTTGCGCAGGTCGGCGACGACGGTGGCGAGGTACCGCTCGTCGTGCGGGAAGCGCGGCGCGAGCTTCTCGATGCCCGCGACGACGCGTTCCACGATGGGAGCGGCGGTCTCGCCGTCCTCCACTGACCCGTTCTTGGCCGTGAGCGGGCCCAGCTCCTCGACGGCCGCCTTGAGCTCCGCGAAGCCGCCGTCGGCCTCGTCGGTGCCCGTGGCGCCCACCGGGACGCGGGCGGCCCAGGTCACGACGTTGCCCCACAGCCGGGCGTGCCGGAGATCATGGATGGAGTCGTCGCCGAACAGGTCGGAGTCGGCGAACACGACCACCCGTCCGCGGCCGTGGCGCAGGGCGACCGCCAGCGCGCGGCGCGGGAGGTCGGCGGCGGGCGAGGTCTCGAACAGGACGGTCGCGCCGGCGGGCGGGGTCAGCACGCCCGCGCGGTAGAAGCACGCCTCGCGCGCCCCCGCCGTCAGGTCCTCCCCCTCGGCCGGTACGGGCGTGCCGAGCACCCAGGTCGCCACGCCGTTGTAGGAGTTGCCCGGGTCCTGGACGGTGGCGTGCTCGATGCCCACGCCGAACCTGGCCAGCAGCTCGGCCAGGTTGTTGCCGTACTTCTCCTGCTCGCACTCCGCCAGGACGATCAGACCGCCGCCATCGGCGACGTACTCCTCGATGGCGTCGAGCTCCTCGACCGGCAGGATCGGGCTGCCGAGGCCGGTGGTGCGCTCCCAGCGGTCGGCGGAGGGATGGGCGATGACGAAGACGTCGTGTCCGGCGAGCGCGGGCGGCGTGATCGGGCCCTCGGTGTGGGCGGCGACGGTGTGCCCGAGGTGCCTGAGGACCTCGGCGGCGCGGGCGTAGCTGTTGTCGTCGGGGTGGGCCGGGTTGATCGCCTCGGCCACCTCACGGCGGATCGTCCACGACTCGTTGTGCGCCTCGTCGAACAGCACCCTCGGGAAAGCCCTCATACCGCCCTACCCCTCCAATATCGAAATTTCTCCAGGATCATCCGGTTATGTACGGAAAATATACATGCATGACCCCCTCTTGCGGGAAACCCGTGGTTCGGGTGGATGCCCCGGACCCGGGTACGGCGGGTCCGCGTACCGGTCGCGGGGCGGCCCGGCTACGGGACTCGCGCCGGGGATCCGGTACGGGGTCCGGGCCGGATCCGATGCGGCGGGGCCCGCCCCGCCTACGGGTTCCGCCGGGCGGCGGAGTACGGGTCACCCGCTGGAGGGGGGGTGAGGGTGCTGCGGATGGGCGACGAGCGGAGGGCCTCGTACTACCCGGCCTCGACGCCCGGCCGCACGACCCCGGACTCGTACGCGAACACCACCGCCTGAGCCCGGTCGCGCAGGTGCAGCTTCATCAGCACGCGGGCCACGTGGGTCTTCACCGTGGCCTCCCCGACGAAGAGCTCGGTCGCGATCTCGGCGTTGGTGAGGCCGCGGGCGAGGCTGCGCAGGACCTCCAGCTCCCTCGGGGTGAGCTCCGCGAGCTGCGGCGGCCTGACGGGCTCGTGCCGCCCGGCGAAGGACGCGATCACGCGGGTGGTGACGGCGGGGTCGAGCAGGGCGTCCCCGGCGGCGACCACCTTGATCGCCTCGACGAGCTGCTCGGGCGGCGACACCTTGAGCAGGAATCCGCTGGTGCCGGCCCGGAGCGCGGCGTAGAGGTTCTCGTCGGTGTCGAAGGTGGTCAGCATGACGATCTTCGGGGGGTTCGGGGTGTCGAGGAGCTTCCGCGCGGCGGTCAGGCCGTCCATCCTCGGCATCGAGATGTCCATCAGGACGACGTCGGGCAGGACGCGGCGGGCCACATTGACGGCCTCGACCCCGTCGGCGGCCTCGCCCACGACCTCCATGCCCGGCTCGCACTCCACGACCAGGCGTAGCCCGGCGCGCACCATGGCCTGGTCGTCGGCGACGACGATGCGGATGGTCATGAGAGGACTCCTCGGCAGATCGGAAGGCGTACCCAGGAACCCACCACGGGAAAAGCCTCGGGCGCGGTCCCACATCGACCCCTGAAGTGCCGATAAAGATGGGTGAATACCGCCATAGCCTGGAGGCTAATGTTTTATCGGCGTCGGCGACATGGCCAATGGCACGCCCTCAAGTCGCCTCCAAGTGGCCTCCAAGTCCGATCAAGATCGATAACTACTGTCGCAGGTCGTTCAAGGACCGATTGCAAGTCCATGACGGCGTCCGCTTACGCCTTGAACGGCGGTCCCCGCACTGCGACTCTGGATTTACTCTGATCCGGAATAGGAGGCGGAGATGCCCCGCCTGCACCACCTCGTCGCGGGGTTAAGCGCCCTCGGATCGCTCACCCTCACCATGCACCCCCACCCGAGCGGCTCGACCGACCGTGTCACCCCTGGAACGGTCCGCGTCGAGGCGCGGGCCCACGTCACCGTCAACCTGCTCGACGACCGAGGCGTGATCCAGCAGGTGGTCCGCGAGTACGAGATCCCGGTGGGCACCGGCAGCGGGTTCAATGTCTCCCCTGACGGCGTCATCGTGACCGCCACCGGCGTGGTCCAGTCGAGCAAGGACCCGGCCATCTACGCGGCCAACCGCGTCTTCGCCGAGTACTTCAAGGTCAAGATCCCGGCCGACTTCTCCCGGCACAAGCTGAAGAACGCCGAGCTCAACGGCCGTCTCCAGGCGTGCTATCCCCCGAGGCAGCAGAACTCCAACTGCATATTCACCCCCGTCACCAAGGTCACCGTCTTCCCGTACGCCGACCCGCCCGTGCCCGAGGGCTATCCCGCCGACCTGGTGCACACCGGGACCTCGCCGTCGGCGCCCGCCGTGCTCAAGCTCAGCAAGGGCGGCGAGGACTCGACGCTCCCGACGGTCCCCCTGGCCACGTCGCTCGGCAGCGGCATCGAGTCCACCGACGTCGTCGGGCTGCCCACCCGGCCGAGCGCGAAGGCGCCGCCAAAGGTGGAGACCGCCCACCTCGACCCGCCGGGCGGGCGCACGTTCAAGTCCGCCGAGCGTGCCAAGCTCAGCGCGTTCCTCTCGAACGACGGGGACGGCGCGGCAGTGATCGACGACGGCAAGAGCGAGGTCATCGGGCTCGTCACCGGTGGCGGCAGCGCGCCAGAGACGCTGACCCCGGTGGAGGACATCCGCGAGGCGCTGGTCGCGGCCAACGTCACCGCCCGCCGCGGGCCCGTCGACGTGCTGTACGAGACCGCGCTCGGGTCGTACCACAACAAGTTCTACGCCAACGCGATACCCGTGCTGGAGCAGGTGCTGAGGGTCCGTCCCGACCACGCCGTCGCCCAGGACCACCTGCGCTTCGCCCGCGCCAACCGTGCCGCCGCGCCTTCCGCCGGCCCGGGGAAGGCTCAGCCGGCCAAGAGCGCCACGGCCCTTTCGCCGCTGCTGCTGGCCGCCATCGGCGTGGTGGCCGCCGGCGTGCTGATCGCGATAGCCGTGCCGCTGACGCTGCGGCGGCGCCGGCGGGCCGAGGGGGAGGCGGGTGAGAGCACGCCCGAGCCGCTCGCCGCCGTCTCCACGTGGCCGCCACAGGGCACCCAGACCATGGAGGCCGCGCCTTCTGAGGGCTCCTTCCCCCCGTACCGCCGGCCGGCGAAACCGGGGCCGGGCACCGGCCCCTCACCGGTCGCCGTGGCGCCCGGGGTCGCTCGCCCAGACGGGGCGAATCCGGGAGTCCCCGCCCCCGCAGGCAACGCGGTCGACGGGCACGGCGCCGCCTCCGGGGGCAACAGCGGGCAGGTGCTGTTCTGCACGCAGTGCGGCATGCGCCTCGGCAAGGCGCACCGCTTCTGCGGCTTCTGCGGGCACCCGGCGGACCAATGAGCGAGCAGGGATTCTCGATGCCTCCACTGGTCGGCGCCCAGGTGGCCGACTACCTCGTCGAGGCGGTCGTCGGGCGCGGCGGCATGGCCACGGTCTACCGCGCGCACGACCGCCGCCTCGGCCGCGCGGTCGCGCTCAAGGTGCTGGCCCCCCAGCTTTCGCAGGACCAGCGCTTCCGCGACCGGTTCGTGCGCGAGTCGCGCCTGGTGGCGGGCGTCGACCATCCCAACATCATCCCCATCTACGAGGCGGGCGAGAGCGGCGACCTGCTGTTCATCGCGATGCGGTACGTCGACGGCGCCGACCTGCGCAAGCTCATCCAGGCGAGCGGCCCGATGCCGGTGGCGCGCGCCTACCGCCTGTTCTCGCAGATCGCGTCGGCGCTGGACGCCGCCCACCAGCATGGCCTGGTCCACCGCGACGTGAAGCCGGCGAACATCCTGGTCGCCGAGGGATCCGAGCGCGACCCCGAGCACGTCTACCTGACCGACTTCGGGCTGACCAAGAGCACCTACTCCGAGGCGGGGCTCACCAGCCACGGCCACTTCATGGGCACCCCGCGGTACGTGGCCCCCGAGCAGATCCGCGGGCTGCCCGTGGACGGGCGCAGCGACCTGTACGCGTTCGCGTGCGTGGTCTACGAGGCTCTCACCGGGCTGCCGCCGTTCCAGCGGGACACCGAGCTCGCCCTGCTCTACGCGCACGTCTCCCACGAGCCGCCGCCGCTGACGCCGTACCGGCCCGATCTGCCGCACGCCGTCAACCAGGTGATGTCGCGGGCCCTCGCCAAGGCGCCGGGCGAGAGGTTCTCCACCTGCGGGCAGTTCGTGGCCGCCCTCAGGGACGCGATCAGCGGCGAGGACCAGCACCCGAGCCCGCCGGAGGGCCGCTCGGCCTGGTCGACGCCTCCGGAGGCCCCGCCGCCGTCCCTGCGCGACATCGAGGCCATGGAGTCCGTCCGGCCGACAGCGTCGATCCGCTCGCTGCGGGCCGCCGGGGCGGCCGAGCCCTCCGGCCACGGGGGGCCGCTGACCAGGCCGGGCACGGGAAAGCCGGCGAGGAAGCGGCGCCTGCCCGCCGGGGTGCTCATCGGCGCCGGGGCCGTGCTGGTCTCCCTCGCGGTCGCCGCCACGCTGCTGGTCAGCCAGGGATCGACTGCCGTGGGGTCCAAGCGCTACCCCGGGACCACGGCCGCGCCGCTCTCCTTCGAGTATCCCGGCGGCTGGGAGGCCCGCACGCACGCCGACGAGTACGTCATCGTCTCCCCGGCGGCGGCCGAGTTCGACACGCTGTTCTCGGTGCCCATCGCCTCTGACTGGACCGCCGTCAACGGCCTGCTCGCCTCCCATCCCGAGCAGGCGACCGGCATCTTCACCGAGGTCAACTACGCCATCACCACATCGGACACACCCGAGACGCTGAAGCGCAGCCTCAGCTTCGTACTCCCTGGACCGGCCGACTTCGCCTCGGCGCCCACCACGGCGACGGTGGCGGGCAAGCCCGCGTTCAAGCTGACCGGCGTGGTGAACGACCCCGGGCAGCAGGGACGCCTGGACCTGGTCGTCTACATCGTCGGCCGGGGCCAGGGCCAGCCCGTGGCGTTGATCGCCTTCTTCTGCCCGCCCGCGAAGTGCGACCAGACCATGATCGACCATGTCATCGGAAGCGTCCAGTTCACCTCCTGAGCGTCGTGAGCGGCGGCGCGACCTCCACCTGAGCGGCGGTGCGATCTTCATAGACAAGCGCTTGCTCGGGTAATAGTGTGCGGCTCGTGAGCTATGCCATCGGGGTGGACGTCGGGGGCACCTTCACCGACGTGGTCGTCAGCGGGCGGTCGGTGACCGTGGCGAAGGTCCTGAGCACCCACGACGACCCCACCGACGGGATCGTCACCGGCATCGCCCTCGCCCTCGGCCGTGCGGGCGTTCCCCCCGCGTCGGTGACCCGGGTCGTCCACGCGACCACCCTCGCCACCAACGCCGTGCTCGAACGCAAGGGGTCACGGGTCGCGTACGTCACCACGCGGGGGTTCCGGAGCGCCATCCCGCTGGGCCGCTACGCACGGGTCGAGGAGGACCGCTACGACCTGCGCTTCGACCCGCCCCCACCGCCGGTCGCGCCGGAGGACTGCTTCGAGGTCCCCGAGCGCGTCGGCCCGCGCGGCGAGACGCTGGAGGAGCTGGACGAGGACGCGACCCGGGAGGTGGCGGCCGAGATCGCCAGGCGCGGCATCACCTCGGTCGCGGTGTGCCTGCTGCACTCCTACGCCGACCCCCGCCACGAGGTCCGGGTCGGCGAGATCCTGCACGAAGCCCTGCCTCCCGGTTCCACCGTGGTCATCTCGTCGGAGGTCTGGCCCGAGATCCGGGAGTACGAGCGGGCCACGACCACGATCATGTCGGCCTACGTCGGGCCGGTCATGGCCCGCTACCTCCAGCGGCTGCGCGAGCGGCTCCACGCCGCCGGCGTCACCGCGCCGGTCCACGTGATGGAGTCCGGCGGCGGCGTCATGTCGGCCGAGCTCGCCGCGCGCAGGGCCGTCGCCACGATCGAGTCCGGCCCGGCCGCCGGGGCGCTCGCCGCGTCCCTGACCGGTTACCCCGACGTCATCTCCTTCGACATGGGCGGGACCACGGCCAAGACCTGCGTCATCAGGAACGGCAGGCCGGAGATCACCCACGAGTTCCACGTCGGCGGCAAGGGTAGCTTCGGCGGCCGGCGGGCAGGGACCGGCGTGCCGATCAAGACGCCCGCGATCGACCTGGCCGAGGTGGGCGCCGGGGGCGGGAGCGTCGCGTGGGTCGACCCTGCCGGCGCGCTCAGGGTCGGCCCCCGGTCGGCGGGCTCCGAGCCCGGCCCGGCCTGCTACGGCCTGGGCGGCGGCGAGCCCACCGTGACCGACGCCGACCTCGTGCTCGGCTACCTCGATCCGTCGTCCCTGGGCTCGCTGCCGCTCTCCCCCGAGCTGGCGGAGAAGGCGGTCGACCAGAGGCTCGCCTGGCCGCTCGGGGTCTCCCGAGCCGAGGCCGCGCACGCCGTGCACGAGATCGCCAACGCGGCGATGGGCTCCGCCGTGCACGTCGTGACCGTGCAGCGGGGCATCGACCCGCGCGGCTTCGTGATGGTGGCCTTCGGCGGCGCGGGGCCGATGCACGCGGCCCGGGTCGCGGAGCGGTTCGGCATCGACATGGTGATCGTGCCGCCGTACTGCGGGGTCGGGTCGGCGGCCGGGCTGCTGGCGGGCGACCTGTCCACCGACCGGGTGCTGTCCCGGCTCGGAGCCGGCGACCCGTCGGCCGTCTTCGAGGGGCTCGCGGCGGGGGCGGCGGCTGATCTCGGGCTCGAACTCGGCGCCCCGGGCGTGACGGTGGAGCGCTCGGCCGACGTGCGGTTCGCCGGGCAGGCGCATGATCTGACGGTGCCGTGGAGCGATTCGTCCGACGAGCTGGCCGACCGATTTTTCGCGAAATATCAGCAGGTGTATGGCATCGCGCAGCGAGGGCCGGTCGAGATCGTGAGCTACCGCGTCCGCCTCACCCAGCGAGCCGCCACCCCCTCCCCCGCACAGGACGCCGCCGGCATCGCACCCGGCGGCACAGGCGGCGGGCGGCGTGCCAGGCTCGCCTGGTTCCCCGAGAGCGGCGGCTTCACCATCACGGCCGTACTCACCCGCGACCATCTGCGCGGCGCACCGGGCCCCGGAACGTACGGCCCCGCCATCATCGAGGACGCCGAGGCGACGATCGTCGTGCCGCCCGGCTGGACCGCCGCCCTCTCGCCCACCGGCGCCGTGATCCTGGAGCGTGCCCGTTGACCGAGTCGCTCACGGCCGAGGTGCTGAGGAACGCGCTGGTGGTGGCCGCCGAGGAGGCCAGCATCGTGGTCGTGCGCTCGGCCTACTCGACGTTCATCGTGGAGGGATCAGACGCCTCGGCCGCGATCCTCGACGCCGGGGGACGGCTCGTCGCCCAGTCGATGGCCACCACGCTGATGAACAGCATGGCCCTGAAGGTCGCCCTGCCCGAGCTGCTGGCGGACATCCCCGCGCAGACCATGCGGCCGGGCGACGTGTACGTGCTGAACGACGCCTACCGGGGCGGGGTGCACACCAACGACCTGCTGGTCTACCGGCCGGTGTTCGTCGACGCCCGGCCGGCGTACTTCACGGCCACGATGATCCACGTCTCCGACCTCGGAGGCCTGTCGGCGGGCGGGATGGCGCCGCTGGCGACCGACATCTTCCTGGAAGGACTGCAACTCCCTCCCGTACGGCTGGCCACGGCCTCCGGCGTCGAACCGGCGATCGAGGCGATCCTGCGGGCCAACAGCCGCACGCCGGACAAGGTCATGGGCGACGTCCGCGCGCTCGTCGCGGGCACCGCCGTGGCCGCCACCCGGCTGGAGTCGCTCCTGGTCGAGCACGGCCCCGGGGGGCTGGCCTCGGGCATCGAGGCCTACTTCGACTACACCGAGGCCCGCACCCGTACGGCTCTCGCCGAACTGCCCGTGGGCAGCCACGCCTCCTCCTACGCCATCGACGACGACGGGATCGACCTCTCCCGCGCGCACACCGTGCGCGTCACCGTCACCGTGCCGGCCCCCGGCGCGCGGGAGGCGCACGAGACGCCGGCTCCCGGCATCGTCCTCGACTTCGAGGGGACCGACCCGCAGGTCCCCGCGGCGATCAACTCCTCGTCGTCGCAGTCGCTGGCGGCCACGGTCTTCGCGGTGCGGTGCTTCCTCGACCCGACGATCCCGATGAACGAGGGCTGCCTGCGCGCGATCGACGTACGCCTGCCGTCCGGGTCGCTGCTCAACGCCCACTCCCCCTACCCGTGCGGCGGCCGTTTCGTGCCGATCTACGCGGCCATGGAGGCGATCTTCCAGGCGCTGTCGGACGCGATGCCCGATCGGGCGATCGCCGCCTCAGGGATCCTGCAGCCCTTCAGCATCGCCGCCCGCGCCGCGCCGTACTGGATCCACCTGTCGTACGACTTCGGCGGGGTGGGGGCCAGGGCGGGCAAGGACGGGCCGGACGCGACCGGAGTCCACTTCGGCATCGGCCGCAACTCGGTGCCGCAGGCCGAGCCGGTGGAGACCCGCTGCCCGCTGATCGTGGAATCGGTCGAGACCATCTGCGACTCGGGCGGTCCGGGACGCTGGCGGGGAGGTCTCGGGTCGAGGACGGTGTTCCGCTTCCTCGCCGACGCCCATGTCACCACGCGCGGCGACCGGCTGCGCAACGCCCCGCCCGGCAGAGCGGGCGGCTTGCCCGGCCGGCTCGGCGGCTTCTTCAGACGCCACCTGGACGGCACCGTCGAGCGATTGAACTCCAAGGTCAACAACGTCCGCTTCGGCGCCGGCGAGGCCCTGATCGTGGAAACGACGGGAGGCGGCGGCATCGGCTCCCCCACCGACCGCCCCCGCGCCGACATCCTCCTCGACCTCAACGCCGGCAAGATAACCCCCACCACAGCCCGAACCACCTACGGTCTGTCCTCGGTCTCCAACGACGACGATCACAGGCCACGATCACGCCCCGCGAGGTCGGACACGTGGGGCTGAGGTGCCCGCGCGGCTCCGAACCAGCGAGGAAGCCGATTCGCCGCGGGCATGGCTAGCCGCCCTGGGCCGCCGGTACGAAGCCGGTGACGTCCGCCCAGGCGTGGGCGCCGTTGAGGACGGAGAGGTGGACGGCGCGGGCGATGCGGGCGCCCCAGGTCGATCTCGGGCCGCCGAACAGCTCCTGTGGGCCTTCGGTGCGTACGGCGACGCACACGGCGTCCGAGGCGGTGCCCGTGCACTCGTATCCGGCCTCGACGAGTGCCTGGGTCTTGGCCTCGGTCACCGTCATCACGGCGTTGACCAGCGCGGCGTCGCACATCGCCACGGGGACGGCCACGATGATGTTGATCGTCCCCGGGACCGTCCGCGCGGCGACGGGGGAGGCCGGCCGGGGCACCAGGTCGCCCTGGCCGGGCCGGCGCTCCGGGTCGATCCGCTCGGGGCGGAGTTCGGGGTCGGGGGTGCCTTCGGGGGAGGCGGCCCAGGTGGGGACTCTCAGGCCGACCGTGGCGACCGACTCCACTCCCCCGTCCTTGGCGCGGGTGTAGTGGGCGACGGAGGCCGCCGTCATCATGCCCACCCCCGGCCGGCCGGAAGGGGCGAGCTCCAGCAGGTGGTCGACCGGGTCCATCCGCGAGTACGCCCCGACGACCTGAGCGTTGAGCACCCACTCGCCGGGGCCGATGCCGCCGCCCACCATGGCCGAGGAGATCATCCGCCACCCGGGGCCGAACTCCCACAGGAGTGAGGCGAGACGGGCGCCGTCCTCGTGCCGATGGCTCAGGGACAGCATGCGGACCTCCTCACGACACGGGTCCCGGAAGCGTACAGACCCACGCCGGCCACGGGACCGTACGGGCTCCGCGAAACCTCGCGGCGCGCGGGCTCACGCCGGGCCGGTCGCCGCGGGGCGGATCAGGTTGACGAGGGGCCGGCCGTCGTCTCCCTGGTCGACGCGGACGTGGGCGCCGAAGTGCCGGGCGAGCAGCGGCTCGGTGAGCACCTCCTTGACCGGCCCGGAGGCGACGTGGCGCCCGTCGGCGATCAGGAGCATCGAGTCGGCGTACTGCCCCGCGAGGCTGAGGTCGTGGATGGTGGTCACCACCGTGAGCCCGTCGGCGAGGCGCAGGCGGTCCACCAGCTCAAGCACCTGCTGCTGGTGCCCGAGGTCCAGCGCGGTCGTGGGCTCGTCGAGCAGCAGCACGGGAGCCCGCTGGACGAGCGCGCGGGCGAGCACCACCCGCTGCCGTTCCCCGCCGGACAGGTGCCCTAGGGGCCGGGTCGCGAAGGCGGACAGGTCCAGGCGTTCGAGCACCGAGCGGGTGATGTCCCGGTCGTCGTGGGTGTCCCTGCCGAGGTAGGAGATGTACGGCGTGCGCCCGAGCAGGGCGTACTCGAAGACGGTCAGCCCCGCCGGGAGCAGGGGGCTCTGCGGGGCGTAGGCCATCAGCCTGGCCCGCTGCCTCGGCTTCAGGCTGCGCGCGGGCACGCCGTCGACCTGCACGTCACCCCGCGCCTCCAGCAGGCCCATCATGGCCCGGAGCAGGGTGGACTTGCCGGCGCCGTTCGGCCCGATGACCGCCAGCCACTCGCCGCCGCGCACCGACAGGCCGATCCCGGACAGGACCGGCCGGCCGTCCAGCGCGACGGAGAGGTCCCGCACCTCGATGGCGCTCACGCGTCGACCGCCCGTGTCGCGCGCAGGACGCCGACGAAGAAGGGCGCGCCGATGAACGCGGTGACCACGCCGATCGGCAGCTCGGCCGGGGCCAGCACGGTGCGGGAGACCAGGTCGGCCAGCACGAGGAACGACGCCCCCGCCAGCAGCGACAGCGGGAGCACCACCCGGTACGACCCGCCCGCCAGCCGCCGTACGACGTGCGGCACGACGATGCCGACGAACCCGATGAGCCCGCTGACCGCGACGGCGGACGCCGTGGCCAGCGACGCCGCGCACAGGACGACGAGCCGGACGCGCGCCGCGTTGACCCCGAGGCTGACCGCCTCGTCGTCACCGACGGACAGCACGTCCAGCAGCCGCCCGTGGGCGAGCAGGACGACGGTCGACACCAGGGCGTACGGGGCGATGAGCCACACCTGCGACCAGTCGCCGCCGATGCCCCCGAGGATCCAGGAGTAGATCCGCTGCAGTTGCTCGACCCGGAGCTGCTGCACGAAGGTCTGCAAAGCGGACAGGAAGGAGGCCACCGCCACCCCGGCGAGCACCAGCGTGGCCGTGCCGCCGCCCCGGCCCGCCGTGTTGCCGAGCGCGTACGCCAGCAGCACGCCGCCGATCGCCCCGCCGAAGGCGGCGAGCGGTACCAGCCCGTCGACCTGGACCAGCACGATCATCAGGGTCGCGGTGAAGCCCGCGCCCGCGGCGGCGCCGAGAAGGTAGGGGTCGGCGAGCGGGTTGCGGAACACGCCCTGGTACCCGGCGCCCGCGATGGCCAGCAGGCCGCCGACGACCGCCGCCAGCACCACGCGGGGCAGCCTGAGCTGGAATACCAGCCCCCGCTCGACCGGCGAGAGCCCCGAGTCCACCGAGACGAACGGCACCCGGTCGAGCAGTTCGAGCACGATGCCCTTGAACGAGACGCCGGCCGCGCCGATCATCAGGCCCGCGATCACGCAGATCACGAGCACGGCGAGGGCCACGGCCAGTGCCACCGGCCGCAGCCTCGCCGCGCGCGTCGTACCGGGGTCGCGCTTCTTCACGGTGCGCGTCGTTCCAGGTGTCCCATCGGGTCTCAGGCGGCGGCCTTCGTGACCGCCTCGTCGACGATCTTGACGAAGTCGACGACGCGCGGGCCCCAGCGGGAGGCGAGGTCGTCGTCGAGCGTGATCACGCGGTCCTTCGCGATCGCCGACAGGCCTCCCCATCCGGGCCGCTTGGCCAGGGTCTCCTTGGACTGGCCGCAGCACTTGGTGTCGGCCAGGAAGATCAGGTCCGGGTCGGCCTTCGCGACGAACTCGCTGGAGAGCTTGGGGTATCCCCCGGCGGCGTCCGGCGCCTTGTCGGCGATGTTGGTCAGCCCGAACAGCCCGTAGATCTGGCCGATGAACGTGCTGGAGGTGACCGAGTACGGCGTGTTGTCCAGCTCGTGGAAGAACGTGAGCTTCTTGTCCTTGGGCGCCGAGGCGACGAGCTCGTCGATCTGCCGCTTCATGCCCGCGGCGATCTCGTCCGCCTTGGCCTTGTTGCCGGTGGCGGCGCCGAGGTCGGCGATCTCGTCGTAGGCCTCCTCCAGCTTGGTGGCGGCGGGTTCGAGCAGGACCGGGATGCCGACCTTGGTCAGCGCGGCCACGATGCCGCCCGTGTCGTTGGCGAGCACGACCAGGTCGGGCTTCTTGGCGATGATCGCCTCGGCGTTGGGCTTGAAGCCGGACAGGTCCGACTTCGGGGCCTCGGCGGGGTAGGTCGACTGGTCGTCGACGGCGATGACCTGCGGCCCGGCGCCGATCGCGAACAGGCTCTCGGTGGAGCTCGGCGAGAGCGAGACGATCTGGGCGGGCTTCTCGCCGATGGTGACGGGGCCGTTGCCCGCCTGGACGGTGACGGGGAAACCGGCGGCCTGCGAGGCGGTGGGAGCGGGGGTGGCGGAGGCGGTGCCTGCGGTGTCGGTGGACTGGCCGCATCCGGCCAGTGTCAGCGCACCCAGCAACGCGCCCGCCAAGGCCGTGCGTACGGGCCTCACGAGAGTTCCTCCTGTTGCCGGGAAATCGAGGGACCCGCGTGGTGACGGATCACCCTTTTCCACGAGGGTTGACGACGTCGGCGCGGCATGCAGGCGACCTGGCTCGACCCGAGGGGATCTCACAGTTGCGGGACAGCGCCGGACTCACACCGGACTTCGCTGCACGCTGCGCGTCAGACGAACGGTATCAACCAACTCCGTGACGGGATACGACGGGTCCAAAGCCGCATCGTTCCGGAACTCTGGCAAGGGGGTCAGGCGAGCTGCGCCTCGGCCGCGCTGATCAGGTCCTGGAGGCGGAGGCCGTGGCGGGCGTCGAGGGGGTGGCCCCCGCCCCGGCGCACGGTATGGGCGAACTCGGCGACCATGTCGGGGAAGACGTCGTAGCCGAGGTCGCCGCCGTCGAGGGTCTCGCTGCCGTGGCGGCCGTAGACGGCCAGGTGCGAGGTGCCGTGCTCGACCTGGGCGGCCATGGACAGCGACGCCTCGCTGACCGCGCCGCTCTGGTGCTCCAGCAGCAGCCCGGTCCACCCGAGCGGGTGGCCGTGTGCGCGGATGCCGACGACCGGCCCGAGGGCGGCGTCGAGCATGTCGATCATGTGCGGCCCCACGTCGAGGATCGCTCCGCGCTCCTGTCGCCACGGGGAGTCGATGGTGTGCAGCGCCCCGGAGATGTTGCGGGCGTACCCGCCGAACGGCTCGATGGCGCGGACCCGTTCGAGGAACGCCTTGGTCGCGGCCGAGTAGCGGAAGGTGAGCACCATCTGGGACGCCACCCCGGCCTCGCCCACGGCGTCGGCGAGCCGCTTGGCGCCGTCGAGGTCGGCCGCGAGCGGCTTCTCCAGCAGCAGCGCCTTGCCCGCCCTGGCCGCCCGCACGGCCAGCTCGGCCTGCACGCCCGGTGGCACGCAGAAGGCGACGGCCTCGCAGACCTCGAAGAGCTCCTCGACCCGCTCGTAGACCGGGGCTCCCAGCCTGGCGGCGGCCCTCGGCCTGCGCGCCCACACTCCGGCGAGCCGCGTGTGCGGCCCCGCCGCGAGCGCGGGGGCGTGCACGGCCTCCGCCCAGGGCCCGGCTCCGATCAGACCTACCGCCACTGGCTCCACAGCGCTCAGCTCCCCGACGTACCGGAATATTTCGTGGCGAGATTAGCCCACCCGGTACGTCCCGTGCGGGGTGATCACCATTCGACGAGCAGCGACGGCAGGCCACGCCCGACGATGGACTTGCGGTACGCGATCGGCCTGCCGGGCACCAGCCGCAGGTCGGGCAGACGGCGGCCCAGCACCTCCAGGGCCGTACGGAGCTGGAGGCGGGCCAGCGCGGCGCCGACACAGAAGTGGATGCCATATCCGAACGTCATGTGCGCGTCGGCGTTCGCGCGCCCGAGGTCGAACGTCTCGGGCGAGGGGAAGACGGTCTCGTCGTGCGCGGCCGAGTCGGTGGACAGCAGCACGAGCGAGCCCTTCGGGATCGTCACGCCGTGCAGCTCGATGTCGGCCAGGGCGTACCGGAAGGAGCCGAGGCTTGCGCCGTCGATGCGCATGCACTCCTCGACCGCGTTCTGGACCAGCTCGGGGGCGAGCGGCCAGGCGTTCTCGCGCAGCAGCCTCAGCACGCTGTTGCCGAGCTGGTTGGGCACGGTGTCGTTGCCGCCGAGCAGGATCGTGGAGATCAGCTCGACGACCTCCCGGTGGGACAGCTCGCTTCCGATGAGCCCGGTCATCAGGGAGGTGAAGTCGTCACGCGGCTCGGCGGCACGGGAGGCCACCAGCTTGTCGACGTAGTCCAGGTATTCGAGGAAGCTCCGCGCGAGCACGAGCTGCCGGTCGGGCGGCTGCGGCGACAGGAACAGCATGAACCAGTCCTTGACGTGCTCCTTGACGAACTCCTCGTCCTCCTCGGGCACGCCGATGAACCGGGCGCTGAGCTTGGCCGAGGGCACGTGCCCGAGCTCCGCGACGAAGTCGCCTCCTTTCTGCGGCACCACCCGGTCGAGGATGTCCTCGTTGAGCCGCCGGAACCGCTCCTCCATCGCGGTGACCGCGCGCGGGGTGAAGGCCCGCGACACCGAGCGGCGCAGCCTGGTGTGCGTGGGCGGGTCGACGTTGGCCACGAAGCTGGACAGGAAGGACCCGTGGTCGCCGAGCACCTTCCTGGTCTCGTCGGCCAGGCTCCGCGAGATCGTGAGCGATCCTTCGGAGGAGAACCGTCTCGCGTCCCCGTACGCCGCGCGGACGTCCTCGTGGCGGGTGAGGACGTACGCGTCCAGGTGCTCGCTGTGGAACACCGGCCGCTCGTGCCTGAGCCTGCGCAGGAAGTCGTACGGCGAGGCGACGTGCCAGTCGGAGGTGACGTCGAAGTCGGTGGCGGTGGCCGGTGAGGTGTTCTGCATGATCACGACCTGGGGGTGAGGATCCTGCGGGGGTTCTCGACGAGCATCTGGTGGATCTGGTCATCGGTCACGCCGCGCTCGCGCAGCTCGGGAAGGACGTCGCGGGAGATGTGCAGCAGGTGGTAGTTCGGGTGGCGCTCCCGTACGACCTCCGGGTCGAACCGGTCGTTGAAGCAGTAGGAGTCGTGCGAGAGCACCATGCGGCCGGCGTGGCCGCGCGCGCACATCTCGGCCACGATGGCGACCCGGTCCTCGAACGAGCTGATCGTCTCGATGCCGAACCGGTCCATGCCGAGGTAGGAGCCCGCCGCGACCAGCTCTTCGAGGTAGGCGGGGTCGGTGGAGTCGCCGGCGTGTCCGATGACGACCCGCGACAGGTCCACGCCCTCGGAGGCCAGGAGCCGCTGCTGCTCCAGCCCGCCCCGCGACGCGCTGTGGGAGTGGGTGGTGATCGGCGCCCCGGTCTCCAGGTGCGCCCGCGCGACGGCCCGGAAGACCCGCTCGCAGCCCGGCGTCATGCCCTGGTGGTCGGAGGCGCACTTGAGGATCGCGGCCTTCACCCCGGTGCGGCCGACGCCCTCGGTGATGTCCCTGACGAAGAACTCCGCGAGCCGGTCGGGGCCGCCGAACAGGCTGCCGGGGCCCCGGTTGCCGAAGTACGGCGGCAGGGCGTCGTAGGTGTAGAGCCCGGTGGCGACGACGATGTTGACCTCGGTCAGCTCGGCGACCCGCTGGACGGCCGGCACGTACCGGCCGAGGCCGACCACCGTGAGGTCCACGATGGTGTCGACTCCCTCGGCCTTGAGGTCGTCGAGCTTGGCGGCCGCCTCACGGGCCCTGGCCTCCAGGTCCCAGCCTTCGGGGATGTCCGGCCAGTTCCACAGGATTTCCGGGCTGAGCCCGAAGATGTGCTCGTGCATGAGGGTGGCGCCGAGGCCCGCCACCGGCCCCCTGACCGTGTTGACCAGCACCGTGTTGACCAGCACCGTGTTGACGGCCCCGTCCCGGTCAGGCATGGGAGACGACCGGGAACCTCGGGTGGTCGAAGGGCGCGTTCACCTGGAGGCCGAGGCCGTCGGTCTGCTTGTACGGCGTGCCGGTGTAGAGGGCGTCGGCGTCGAAGTAGGTGACCGTGAAGGACAGGCGGGGGGTGTCCCCGCGGTTGGCCCCGGCTCCGTGCACGGTCAGCGCGTGGTGGACGGTCGCGTCGCCGGCCCGCAGGTCCAGGGGAGGCGAGAGCTCCAGCTCCTTGAGCCACGGGTGCTGGGTGAGCTGGTCGTCGCCGTCGCGGGTGAAGCTCCGGCCGAGCACGCCGTGCCGGTGCGAGCCGTTGTAGAACCGCAGGCTGCCCATGCCGGCGGGGACGTCGGCGAGCGCCAGCCAGACGGTCAGCATCGCCGAGCGGTCCATCGGCATCCAAGGGAAGTCCTGGTGGAACTCGGTGGCGCCGTGCCCGTCGTCGCCCGGTTCCTTGATCAGCAGGTTCGTCACCTGGACGCGCACGCCCCTGACGCCGTGCAGCAGCCGGGTGGCGCACCGGCCCATCGCGGCGTCGAAGGCCAGGTCGTGGAAGGCCTCGTCGGACTCGGCGATGTCCCTGGACTGGCCGAACGCCTGGTCGACCAGGGTAGCGCGCTCGCGCGACCGGGTCCGCAGGTAACCGAGTGCCCGATCGCGAAGCCCGTCCACCCGGCCGGGGCCGACGAGCCGCGGCAGCAGTACCCAGCCGTTCTCCTTGAAGAATTCGACCTCATGATCGGTCACTTCGCGGACCGGAGCATTGGTGGCCATGCCCCAGTTTCGAACCAACCGCACCCCTAAAGCAAGCGCTTGGTAAGCAGCTTGTCGTCACAACGGGCCGAAACTTATGGTGATCCAGAACACTTATACGTTCGGCTGGGCACCGCACGGCGGGAACGTCGGCCTTGATCGGCGACGCGGCGCCGTGTCCCAAATCGATCACTCAGCGCGATCACGTCGTTTCACTGACCGAAAATCTTGCTCGTCGTCAGATGATCGTGATAGATCATTGACCACGTGGCATTTGCCACGAGAGTAGCCGCTTGTCTTGTTTGCGGCTCTTGTGACACGCGGTGTTCCGAGGTGGGCCCCCGGCGCTGGGGCGTCCCGTCACGCTGCGTGATTCCGGGTCGCTCAAGGTTGGAGATCGTGGAGATGCCGGTCGATATCGATGCCGCGCGGGCCCGGCAGACCAGCCGGGGACCCCTCTCCCGGGTGATGCCGAGGATCGCGCGAGATCCCGTCAACGGCCTCGCGGAGATCGGGATGCGGGCCGGCGGAGAGGTCGTACGGCTGAAGCTGGGCCTGTTCCGGCCGTATCTGGTGACCCACCCGGACCATGTGCAGCACGTCCTTCGCGGCAACTGGACCAACTACACCCGCCAGGGCATGTTCTGGAAGCCGTTGAACCGCCTGCTCGGAGCCGGGATCCTCAGCGACGGCCCCGCCTGGGAGTCCAGCAGGAAGATCCTCCAGTCGCTGTTCACGGCCAAGTACATCGCCTCCCTCGCCGGCGTGGTCGCGAGGACGGTCGACCAGCGGATCGCCGAGCTGGAGGAGCACGCCCGGTCGGGACGCCCGGTCGACGCCGCGCACGAGATGGCCGCCGTGGTCAACCAGAGCACCGTCAGGGTGCTGTTCGGGGACAGGATCTCCCGGCGGGACAGCGAGCGGCTGATGTCCGCCTACCACGCGGCCGACGCGGCGGTCACGTTCCGGCTGCTCATGCCGTTCATGCCGTACGCGTTCCGCGTGCCGGGCGACCGGGCCTTCATGGACGCCGTCGGCACCGTCGACGACGTGGTGTTCCCGGTGATCCGGGCGGCCAGGGAGCGGCCGGAGGCCGACGACGGCCTCGACGTCGTCTCCGCGCTGTGCCGGGCGCGCGGCGCCGACGGCCGGCCACGCGACGACAGGCAGATCCGCGACGACCTGGTCAGCGTCTACGCGGCGGCGTCGGAGACCACGGCGACCACCCTGACGTGGCTGTGGCCGGAGCTGGACGCCCACCCGGAGGTGGCCGCGAAGCTGTACGCCGAGATCGAGCGCGTGGTGGGCACGGGCCCCGTCCTGCCGTCGCACGTGCCCGAGCTGCGCTACACCAAGATGGTCCTCCAGGAAGTCATGCGCCTGCACCCGGCGGGCTGGCTGTTCCCCCGGATGGCCGTGGAGGACGAAACCGTCGGCGGCGTGCGCGTCAGGGCCGGCTCGATGGTGCTGATCAGCCCGTACGCCACGCACCGGCTGGAGGAGTTCTGGGACCGGCCGCTGGAGTTCGACCCCGAGCGGTTCTCACCGGACGACCAGCGGCGGCGGCACCGTTACGCCTACTTCCCCTTCGGGGGCGGCGCGCACCAGTGCCTCGGCCAGCACCTGTTCTACATGGACGCGCCGCTCATGGTCGCCTCCATCGTGAGCCGGTTCCGTCCGGCGCTGCTCAGCCGCGGGCCGTTCACGCCCGCGCCGACCGCGTTGCTGCGCCCCCGGGGCAAGGTCGAGCTACGGCTCCTCCCGGCCGAGCACGCCGCGCGAGGACCACGGTGATGGAACAGAGCGCGAGCGGCCTGACCACCACCGGCCGCTGGCCGGGCGCGACGGACTCCGGGACGATCTGCGCCGTGGCCGGGCGGTCACAGCGGGACATGCAGGAGTGGCTGGCCGCCTATCCCGAGCTGTTCCCGGCCAAGCCGTTCGACGCCGCGCTGTCCAGCACGCTGTCCATGGCGATGGCGTTCAGCGGTCCGTGGTTCACCGCCGAGCAGCTTCGGATGGCGAACAAGGTCTGCCTGTGGGCCTTCGCCCTCGACTGGCTCGTGGACTACGTCGCCACCTCGACGCGGGAGGTCGACGCCATCGCCGGCCGGTGCCTCGCGGTCGCCGGCGGCGCGGAGCCGGTCCCCGGCGACGAGCTCACCCGCTTCCTCGCCGACATCCGCGCGGAGCTGGCGGGGACGCCCGCGTTCGCCGTGCTCGGCCCGGTCTGGCGCGATGAGCTCCAGCGCATGCTGGACGCGATGAGCCGGGAACGGGAATGGCGAAGCTCCGGCGTCACGCCCTCGCTCGACGAGTACATGGAGAACGCCGACAACCTCGGCTTCTCCTTCGCCTTCGCGTCCCACCTGATCCACACCGGCGGCCCCTCCGAGCCGGACGACCTGCTGAGCGTGCGCGAGGCGAGCTGGGCGGTGCAGCGGGTGATCCGCCTGCTCAACGACCTCGGGACGTACGAGAGGGACCTGAAGTGGGGCGACCTCAACGCCCTGCTGCTCGGCGTGACCCGCGAGGAGGTCGACCGGCGCGTCTCCCTGCTGGCCGAGCGGAGCAGGAAGCTGATCGGCCCTCTCCACGAGAGCCACCCGTACATCGCCGGCTATCTGGAACGCCAGATGGACTTCTGCGCGGGCTTCTACCGGCTCGCCGATTACTGGGGAACGATTTGAGCGTCCACGACTTCGTCTCCGCGCCCGCCCGCGCGTTCACGCTCCACATGGCGAGCGCGCTCGAAACGGCGGGCACCGCGGCCACCGGCACGGTCGACGTGGTGGCCGAGGCCCGCGCGCTGGTGGCCGGGCTCACGGCCCGGCCGTGGGGCAACGCCTCCCCCTCGGTATACGAGACCGGGCGGCTGGTGTCGCTGGTCCCCTGGCTCGCCGGGCACGACGAGCGGCTCGCGTACCTCCTGGCGACCCAGCGGCCGGGCGGCGGCTGGGGCCCGCACAACGACTACACCCTGGTTCCGACGCTGAGCGCGACCGAGTCCCTGCTGGCCGAGCTCGCGCGGGACGCCCGCGACCCGGACGGGCCGGCGGGGGACGTCCGCGACCCCGGCGCGCTGGCGCAGGCGGCGGGCCGGGGGCTGCACGCGCTGTTCCGCTGGTCGCGCCGGGACTACGGCTCGCCCTTTCCCGACATGCCGGCCATCGAGCTCATCGTCCCGTCGCTGGTCACCTCGATCAACCGGCATCTTCACCACCTCCGCGACTCACGGCTGGACGGGCTGCGCACGTGGGCGGGGGCGCCGCCACTCCCCCTGCCGTCCGGCATGGACGGGGCCAGGCTGGAGATGATCAGGTCGCGCCTGCGCTCGGGCGACCCGCTTCCCGAGAAGCTGCGGCACGCCCTGGAAGTGGCGGGCGACGCGGTGTTCCAGGCTCCGGGCGTCCGCCCGACGGCGGCCGGGACGGTCGGCGCGTCCCCGGCGGCCACCGCTGCGTGGCTCGGCGACCTCGGAAGGCACGACCCCGGCCACCCGGCGCGGCTGCACCTCGAGTCGGCGGCGGAGCAGCACGGCGGGCCGGTGTCGTGCGCCGTACCCATCACCGTGTTCGAGCGCGGCTGGGTGCTGAGCTGGCTGGCACGCGCCGGGATCCCGGTCACCGTCCCGGATGAGCTGGTGGAGAGCCTCGGCGAGGGGCTCGGCCCCGGCGGCGTGCCCGCGGGCCCGGGGCTGCCCGCGGACGCGGACACCACCTCGGTCGCGCTGTACGCGCTGGCGCTGCTCGGCGCCCCACGCGAGCCCGACAGCCTGCTGGGCTACCACACGGGCACGCATTTCTGCACCTGGCAGGGCGAGCAGGGCTACTCTGCGACGGTCAACGCCCACGTGCTGGACGCCTTCGGCCAGTACGTCGCCGCCCGCCCCGGCGCGCGGGCGCGGTACGGCGAGCCGATGGACCGGATCGCGGGCTGGCTGCGCGGGCGGCAGAACGGCGACGGGAGCTGGTCGGACCGCTGGCACGCCTCGCCGTACTACGCGACGGTCTGCTGCGCGCTGGCGCTGGACGAGTTCGGCGGCGCGGCCTCGCGGGAGGCGGTGCGGCGGGCGGTGCGCTGGGTGCTGTCGACGCAGCGCGCGGACGGCTCCTGGGGCCTGTGGCGCGGCACGGCCGAGGAGACCGCGTACGCGATGCAGCTCCTGCTGCTGGCAGGCGCGCCGTACGACCAGGCCGAGCGCCAGGCCGCCCGGGGCTACGCCTACCTCCTGGGCTCGACGTGGCCGGGCAACTCCGGCGACCCCCGGACGCAGACGTGGGGGTACTCCGACGAGCACCCGCCGATGTGGCACGACAAGGACCTCTATCTGCCCGTGGCGATCGTGAGGGCGGCCATTCTCGGGGCGCTGCACCTCGCGCAGCGTAACCCGACGTCGGACCCAACCTCGCCGCCAGAGCATGAGACCTCGCATAACCGACAAACGTGAGACGGCATCATAAAAGTCGAATGTCTAACTGGCTATCTTTACAGGATTGACACTTAAGCGTCGTGACTCCATTTCGCATCATGCTAGGGTTCCCCAGTATGATCCGGGGAAATACC
This sequence comes from Sphaerisporangium sp. NPDC088356, assembly GCF_040685555.1. Classification (NCBI taxonomy): domain Bacteria; kingdom Bacillati; phylum Actinomycetota; class Actinomycetes; order Streptosporangiales; family Streptosporangiaceae; genus Sphaerisporangium; species Sphaerisporangium sp. NPDC088356. The sequence goes on along the minus strand of NZ_JBFBIK010000058.1, from coordinate 9,759 downwards.
GTCCTACCACGTGATACGGCGTCATATAGCGCATAGGGTTATTAGCCGAACCGTGAGGTGGGTTCCTGACTTTCGCCAGGGATGGAGTTATGCGCAACCGCAACTCGCGTGTTCGGACCAAGGTCACGGCGCTGATCGTGTCGCTCGTCGCCCTCTGGGGGTTCGCCGCCTGGGTGACCCTGCGTGAGGGGCTGAACGTCCTGTGGGTGCAGACCCTGGACACCGGCGTGGCGCAGCCGAGCGAGCGGCTGAGGGTGGAGCTCCAGCGCGAACGCCGGCTCACCGTGATCCTCCTGGGCGACCCCGCCTCCAGCCGCCAGCGCGAGGCTCTGGCCGCCCAGCGGTCCAAGACCGAGGCGGCGAGCGCCGGCTTCCGCCGCGAGGCCACCAGCAGCGGCGTGCGCAGGGCGGCCGGTGACGCGCTGAACCGCCGGATCGACGAGGCCGTCAAGGAACTGCAGATCCTCGGCCCCCTCCGCAGGCAGATCGACGCCGGGCAGACGGACCGCGACCGCGCCTCCGCGACGATCACCCAGGTCATGGACTCGATGTACCGCGTCTACGACTCGATGGCCACGCTGGACGACGCCGGGTTCGCCAAGGACACTCGTACCTTCATCGAGATGGGCCGGTCGGGAGAGCTCCTCGCGCAGGAGGACGCCCTCGTCGCGGGCGCTCTGGCGGCGGGCGGCCTGACCGGGGCCGAGCACGCGCAGTTCGCCCAGGCCGTGGGCGCCCAGCGGTTCCTCATGACCAAGACGGCCGCCGAGCTGCCCCCGGCCGACCGCGCCGCCTTCGACCAGATGGTGAAGAGCGAGCCGTACAACCGCCTCCGCCGCCTGGAGGACCAGCTCATCGAGTCCGGACGGCCGGAACTGGTCTCCATCGACGGCGATCGGTGGAAGTCGGCCACCGGAGCGGTTCTCTCACGCCTCGACAAGCTGGTGAAGGACGGCGGTGACGCGCTCGTCGAGCGTGCCAGGCCGATCGCCATCGGCGTCGTCGTACGGCTGGCGCTCGCCGGCGGCCTCGGGCTGCTCGCGGTCATCGCGTCCATCGTGCTGTCCATCACCACCGCCCGAGCCCTCGTGCGGCGGCTGGAAGAGCTGCGGACCGCCGCCCTGGAGCTCGCCGCCCGGCGGCTGCCCGGCGTGGTCGAACGCCTCGGCCGGGGCGACGACGTGGACGTGGCCGCCGAGGCACCGCCGCTCGCGGTCGGCAACGACGCGATCGGGCAGGTGGGCCAGGCCTTCAACACCGTGCAGGAGACGGCCATCAGGGTCGCGGTCGAACAGGCCGAGCTGCGGCGCAGCTACCGCGGCATCCTACTCAGCCTGGCGCGGCGCACCCAGTCGCTCGTGCACAGGCAGCTGACCATCCTCGACGCCATGGAGCGCCGGGAGACCGAGCCGGGCGAGCTGGCCGACCTGTTCCGCGTGGACCACCTGGCCACCCGGATGCGGCGCAACGCCGAGAACCTCATCGTCCTGTCCGGCGCCTCCCCCGGCCGCGCCTGGCGCCGGTCGGTGCCCATGGTCGACGTCGTACGGGGCGCGCTCGCCGAGGTCGAGGACTACACCCAGGTGACGCTGATGCCCATGGGTGAGGCCGAGCTGGCCGGACGGGCCATCGGCGACGTGATCCACCTGCTCGCCGAGCTCATCGAGAACGCGGTCTCCTTCTCCCCTCCCTACGCCTCGGTCCACGTCAGCGGCCAGGAAGTGGCCAAGGGCTACGTCGTCGAGATCGAGGACCGCGGCCTCGGCATGACGCCAGAAGACCTGGCCGCCGCCAACGACCGGATCGCCGACCCGCCCGAGTTCAAGCTGACCGGCACGCCCCGGCTCGGCCTGTACGTGGTGAGCCGCCTGGCCGCGCGCCACCAGATCCAGGTCACGCTGAAGGCGTCCCCCTACGGCGGCACGACCGTCATCGTCCTGATACCCCGCGAGCTGATCAACGGCGAGGTCGACACCGACATGGATCTCGGTACCGATTCCGACGCGCTGCCCGCCGGGCAGCTTCCCCCCGGCACGCCGCAGCCCCCCCGGGGCAGGCACCACACGACCGGCGAGTTCCCCGTGCAGGCCGGCGGCCCCGGGAAGGCCGGCCCGTTCCTGCTGACGGCGGTCCCTAAGTGGGACGACGACCACGTGCCCGGCGTACCCCCGCAGGGCCGGGCGGCGCGGGAGCACGAGCCGTCCGCCCTCACGGAGTCTCCCTCGCACGACCAGGAGGCGTTCGAGCCGCCGCCCCCCGGGCCGTACATGTTCGAGCCGTCCTCCCCTGAGACCTCCGCCGCCGAGCCCGAGGACTACACCCCCTCCGGCCTGCCCCGCCGCGTCGCCCAGGCGCACCTGGCACCGGAGCTGCGCCGCGAGCCGCCCCCCGCCCCCGGCACCGCCGCGGAGGACGACGACGAGCTCTCCCCCGAGGACCTCCGGCGGCTGATGGGGTCCTTCCAGAGCGGCACCGAACGCGGGCGGTCGGAGGCGGCGAGGCTACCGCGCCGTCTGGACCCCGACCCGGACCCCGGTGACGAGCAGCCGATGCGCTACCCGTAATGGTTTGGATCTTCGCCTGGCAGGTAGGCCATGGAGATCCACTAGAAGACGCAGTGAACAGTTTGAGCCGGTAAAAGAGGACAGCGCGTGATGCAAAGGACCAGTTCCCCCGCCGACCTGACCTGGTTGCTGGACGACCTGGTCGCACGGGTGAGGGAAGCCGAGCACGGGATCGTCCTGTCCACCGACGGACTGCTCCTCGCCACGTCGCGAGGTCTCAGCCAGGCCGACGCCGAGCATCTGTCGGCCGTGGCGGCGGGGATCCAGAGCCTCGCCCAGGGAGCCAGCGAGCGGTTCGGCGGCGGAGCCGTACGCCAGACCATCATCGCGCTGAAGTCGGCGTATCTGGTGGTGACGGTGGCGGGCGAGGGCGCTTGCCTGGCGGTCCTGTGCGCGCACGACGCCGATGTCGGCCTGGTCGCCTACGAGATGGCCATGCTCGTGACCCGGGTCGGCCAGTACCTCACCTCGCCGGCACGCTCGGAGAACCCTTCACCAAGGAATGAGGGCGCCCTATGACGAGCCTCTCCGACGACCCCGCAGAGGAACAGTGGCTCGACGACGAGGCCGGACGCATCGTCCGCCCGTACGTGATGACGCGCGGGCGCACGCAGCCCAGCCGAGGTCAGATCGACCTCATCACCCTCGTGGTGACCATCAACCCGGCGATCGCGGCGGAGCCCGGCATCGGGCCGGAGCACCACACCATCGTCAGGCTCTGCGAGCGACCGCTGTCGGTCGCCGAGATCGCCGCCCACCTGGACCTGCCGGCGGGCACCGTCCGGGTCCTCCTCGGCGACCTCGTCGACAGGGGCTTCGTCGCCATCCAGGAGCCCGTGCGCGAGATGGACGTTCTCGACCTGGAAACCTACAAGGCGGTGCTCAATGGACTCCGGACGCTCTAACCGCGACGTCGGGCGTGTGAAACTGCCCACCGCGATCAAGATCCTGATCGCGGGCGGGTTCGGAGCCGGGAAGACGACCATGGTCGGATCGGTCTCCGAGACCCGGCCGCTGCGCACCGAGGAGTTGCTGACCGACCGGGGCGTCGGCGTCGACGACCTGTCGGGGGTGGAGGCCAAGAAGACGACCACCGTCGCCATGGACTTCGGCCGCATCTCCATCGGCGACGCCCACGTGCTCTACCTGTTCGGCACCCCGGGCCAGCAGCGGTTCTGGTTCGTGTGGGATGAGCTCGCGCTCGGCGCGATGGGCGCCGTGGTGATCGCCGACACCCGCCGCCTGGCCGACTGCTTCCCGTCGGTCGACTACTTCGAGCGGCGCGGCACGCCGTTCGTCGTCGCGGTGAACTGCTTTGAGGGCGCCAAGCGCTACGACCTCGACGAGATCAGGATGGCCCTGGACCTGGGCCCGAACATCCCTGTCGTGCTGTGCGACGCGAGGCAGAAGGATTCGTCCAAGAAGGTGCTGGTCACCCTGGTCGAGCACGCCATGGAGACCCGCGCCTCCAAGCCCCTCCCCACCCAGGCCCCCGCCACCCGCTGACCAGCCCTTGGATGATCCATTCCGAGGACGGGCTCAGGTCACGGACCGTGCCGGGCCGCCTCGTCCCGCCGGCCGCCGCCGCTGATAGCGTGGGCTTTACTCCATCTACGCGAGATATCGGCGTTTGCAATAGGAAGCGTGTGCAATTATTGCTGGTGACCATTCAAGGGACCTGGCAACCGCCTGGAGGCTCGGCATGCACATCGACCTGACCGGCCGTACCGCGCTCGTCACCGGATCCACCTCCGGCATCGGCCACGCCACCGCCACCTCGTTCGCGCGAGCGGGGGCCCGCGTGGTGGTCAACGGGCGGGACGAGAAGCGCACCGACGAGGCCGCCGCCCGCATCCGGGAGGAGACCGGCAATCCCGAGGTCCACGCGGTGGCCGCCGACGTCGGCACCGCGAAGGGCGCCGAGGCGCTCATCGCCGCCGAGCCGGACGTCGACATCCTGGTCAACAACGCAGGTGTCTTCGCCGCGACGCCGGTGTTCGAGATCCCCGACGAGGAGTGGCTGCGCTACTTCGAGGTCAACGTCCTCAGCGGGATCCGGCTGGCCCGCCACCACATCCCGCGCATGGTGGGGCGCGGCTGGGGGCGCGTGGTGTTCGTCAGCAGCGAGTCGGCGGTCCATCCCGCGACCGAGATGGTCGACTACAGCATGACCAAGACAGCCCAGCTCGCGATCTCCCGCGGGATGGCGCAGGCCGTGCCGGCCACCGGGGTCACGGTGAACTCCGTGCTCCCCGGCCCCACCCTCACGACCGGCGTCGAGAAGCTCCTCACCGACCGGTTCGGCCCGGACGTGCCCCTGGAGGAGGCCGAACGGCGCTTCATCGCCGAGGAGCGCCCCACCTCGCTCCTCGGGCGGCTGGCCCGCCCGGAGGAGGTCGCCCATCTGGTGCTGTACGTCAGCTCCGAGCAGGCGTCCGCGACCACGGGCGCCGCCCTGCGGGTCGACGGTGGCGTCATCCCCACCCTGATTCCCTGACCGTGCGGTTTGCCCCACCCCCTGATCGGGGAGTGCCTTCCGGGTGCCCGTTCGGGACGAAGAACTATAAAGCGATCAAGTTAGGCGATATCAATGTCACCCGTGCCCAACGTCACGCTGAACAACGACGTGCGGATCCCGCAGCTCGGTTTCGGAGTCTTCCAGGTCCCAGAGTCGGAGACCGTAGCCGCGGTCACCGACGCCCTTGAGACCGGCTACCGCAGCATCGACACGGCGGCCATCTACGGCAACGAGAAGGCCGTCGGCACCGCCATCGCCAAGGCCGGCCTGCCCCGCGACGAGCTCTTCGTCACGACCAAGCTGTGGAACAGCGCCCAGGGCTACGACTCCACCCTGGCCGCGTTCGACGCCAGCCTCGCGAAGCTCCAGCTCGACTACATCGATCTCTACCTGATCCACTGGCCCACCCCGGCCAAGGACCGCTACCTGGACACCTGGCGCGCCTTCGAGAAGCTGTACGCCGACGGCCGCGTCCGTGCCATCGGCGTGTCCAACTTCCAGCCTGCCCACCTGCGGCGGATCCTGGACGAGAGCGAGATCGTGCCCGTCCTCAACCAGATCGAGCTTCACCCGAACCTTCAGCAGACCGAGCTGCGCGCCTTCCACGCCGAGCACGGCATCGCCACCGAGGCCTGGAGCCCCCTGGCACAGGGCGCGCTGCTCAAGGACCCGGTGATCACCTCCATCGCCGAGCGGCACGGCAGGACCCCCGCCCAGGTGATCCTGCGCTGGCACCTCCAGCTGGGCAACGTCGTCATCCCGAAGTCGGTCACCCCCTCGCGCATCCGCGAGAACTTCGACGTCTTCGGCTTCACGCTCACCGACGACGACCTGGCGGCCATCGAGCCCCTCGACAACGGCACCCGCACCGGCCCGAACCCCGACACGTTCAACTGACGTACGGGCGAGTGGCTCCCGGCCCGGCGCCGGCGCGCCGGGCCCACCCACTCCGTTGATGTACGGGCGAGGCGGTTCCGGCCCGGCGCCGCCCCGCCGGGCCGTACGCCGTGGTTAGGCTGCGGGGGTGATCGAGGAGATTCGTGCGCTGCTGGCCCGTCACCTGCCCGGCCGCGAGGTCCGATCCATCACCAAGCTGGGTGAGGGGCTGGACAACGTCGCCTACGAGGTCGACCGTGAGCTGATCGTCCGGGGAAGCAAGGAGACCGACCCGGCCGCCCGGGCGGAATCGATCCGGCGCGAGGCCGAACTGCTCGCCGTGGTGGCCCGGTTGTCCCCTCTGCCGGTTCCGGAACCGGTGTTCGCGGACGTTGACGCGGGGTTCCTCGCGTACGTCAAGCTCCCCGGTGTTCCCCTGATCGGCCATCCGGTCGCGGAGCCCACACGGCTGGCGGCCCCGCTGGGCGGGTTCCTCAGCAGCCTGCACCAGGCTCCCGTGGAGGAGATGGAAAAGCTGGCGCCCCGGGAGTCCTACCCACTGCTCTCCTGGAGGCAGGACGCCGAACGGGACTACCGGAAGGTCGTGCGGCACGTGCCGGCGGCGGCTCGTGCTCTGGTGGAGGACTTCCTCGGCCGCACGCCGCCCGCCGAGCCCCGCGCCGGAGTGTTCTGCCACAACGACCTCGGCGCCGAGCACCTTCTGGTGGACGTCCGGGCGAGCGCCATCACGGGCGTCATCGACTGGACCGACGCGGCTATCACCGATCCGGCCTGCGACCTCGCCCTGATCTACCGCGACCTCGGCCCGGAGGTCTTCGAGCTGACGCTGGCCGACTACGACGGCCGTTTCGACGACGCCGGCCGCGAGCGCGCCGCCTTCTACGCCCGCTGTTCCCTCCTGGAGGACCTCGCCCACGGCCTGACCGGCGGGGCCTCCCGCTACAGGCACTCCGCCCTGGCCCACCTCACCCGAACCTTCCGCTAGACGCGCCCGCCGGCATCTGTGGGTAGGATCCGCTCGCCTGGCGGACCGAGCGCTACTCAGCGCTTTGGAGGGGGTGGCGCAGTCGACGCATGTGACCACAGCTTTGATGACCCCATGCGATCGACCATGTGCGCGTTGTAATATCTGTTTGTGCCCGATCATGCGTACGAGCTACCCCTCTCCGAGGTGCCAGCGCACTTGGACGACCTCGCAGCAGCAGCCGCGGGGGGCGAAGTCATCTATCTGACCCGAAATGGTCGTCGGCTGGCAGCCGTCGTCGCACCCGAGTTCGGGGAAAGCCTGGACCATCGTGTCGACCCGGGAGACTGGTCGGCCCTGGACGATTTGATCGGCTCCGCTCCCGGCCTAGCGGAAGCGACCGCCCTGCACAATTTGCGTGACGAATGGGACAGGTAGTCATCGACAGCAGCATCCTGCTGGGATTGTTCGATCCGAAGGATGCTCTGCATGAGGTTGCGGCAGAGGCTGTACGTCGCGATGGCTGTACTCCCAGGTTGGCCGATGAGGCCCCCGCCGGGCGATGCTCCCCGCCTTCTTGAAATGGTTACCGGGGGTCGTTCTGGGCCATCTGGGCTGCCCGGAGCTCTTCGTGCATTTCCCAGGGAGCCTGCGGGAGGACGTGTCCGGTCTCCAGCAGGGACTTGAGGTTGGCCAGCACGGCCGGCCATCCGGCGGAAATCGCGTCGTAGTCAGCTTGGCTGGCCAGCTTCTCATGGGTGACCGTAAGCCGGACGATCTCACCGTAGGGCTCGATCTCGAAGGTGACCTGGGACGGGCTACCGAAGGTGATCACCAACCGCTTAGGTGGCACGGTCTCCAGGACCGTGCCGACGACGTCGGCGATACCTGAACCGTCGGTGCGCCGGTGCTCCCAGGTGGAGCCGACCTGCCAGTCCGAGACGTTGCTGTGGCCCCAGTACTCGGCGGTGAGGTCGGCGTCGGTCAACGCGTGCCAGACCTTCTCCGGCGTGCTCTGGATATAGGTGACATACACAAAAGTCGGCTTGTCAGACATTTCATGCTCCTCTGCTCGTCGCTTCACGGCGCTCAGCGTCCGAAGACGCGGACTCTCGAACTTGTCGATCCACCGCTCCTGGACCTCGTGGAGGGGAACGGGGTTGAGGTAGTGCAGCTTTTCCCGTCCCCGCCGGACCGTGCTGATCAGGTTGGCGGCCTCCAGGACGGCCACGTGCTGGGTCACCGATTGACGCGCCATGTCGAGGTGCTCGCACAGCTCGCCCAGCGTCTGCCCGTTGTGCTCGTGAAGCCTGTCCAGTAGGTACCGCCGGGTCTGGTCGGCCAGCGCCTTGAAGACCTTGTCCGTCTCTGCAGCCACAGGCGACATTATGCAGGTATTTGCCTGCATAATGTCAAGCCGCGGTCACGCCGAAGCCCCGAAGAGGGTTCACCTTGCCGCAGAACGAGCAGCGCACCGTGGACGTGGTCTCGACCGGTGTTCCCTAGATGGCTTGCCCTTCCCAGCAGGCGGCGGCGTGCATGTTTCAGACGCGCTTGGCGGCGAACGGGCCGCCGGAGCCGAAGGCCAGGACGGCGAAGCGTTCGCCGATGAGGCGGTGTGTGGCGGCGTCCGGGTGGAGCTGGTCGGGCAGCGGCAGTTCGGCGAAGTCCGCCTCGCCGTAGAGGTCACGGCCGTCGAGGTAGTGCAGGTTCGGGTCATCGGCTGCCCGCTGCTTCACGAGCCGGGCCAGTTCGTCACGGATGACGTTGAGGGTCAGCTTCCCGCTGGCCCGTTCCGCGGGGTCGCCTGCGGCCCGGAACTGGAGCCTTCCCGCGCTGAGGTTGCTGAAGTCCGGGGCGCTGGGGCCGGGGGTGTCCTCGTGGATGGGGCACAGGATGGGCGAGACGACCAGGAGCGGAGTGGTGGGGTGGCCCTCGCGGATGGTGTCGAGGAAGCCGTGCACCGCAGGGCCGAAGGCGCGCAGGCGCATCAGGTCGGTGTTGACGAGGTTGATGCCGATCTTGACGCTGATCAGGTCCGCGGGGGTGTCGCGCAGGGCGCGGGCGGTGAACGGGTCGAGCAAGGCGCTGCCGCCAAGGCCCAGGTTGATCAGTTCGACGTCGCCGAGGGAGCCGGCCAGCGCGGGCCAGGTTGTGCTGGGGCTCGCGGCGTCGGAGCCGTGGCTGATGGAACTGCCGTGGTGCACCCAAACCCTGCGGCCTCCAACCGGTATGGGCTCGACGGGGGCGTCGGTGCGTAGGGCGACCAGCTCGGTGATCTCGTTGTGCGGCAGCCAGATCTCGACGCGCTTGACCTGGTCGGACAGGCCGGAGAACCGGACGGTGCCGACCGGGCCGGGCCGGGTTTCCGCGGACCCGGTGGTCATGTCGATCATCAGGACGTTGCCGCCGGTCACACTGGCCTGCCCGGCCAGCCGCCCGTCGACGAGCAGGTCGTACACGCCATCGGGGCGGGGCGGTGCGCCCTGGTAGGCATTCTTGGTGCGGAGTGCGTCCAGCTCGATGGCGGTGGCCCGCGTGCGGAACACCAGCCGTACGCCGGAGGGCTGGGCCTCCACCATGGCCAGCTGCCCGTCGGCGCACTGTGCACGGGCCCGGGCGGGCAGCCGGTGCGGCAGCACCCCGTGTCGGGTCCGCTCCAGATCAAGGGCGCCGCGCAGGAGGTCCGTGGTGATGGGCGTAGTGATCCAGTCCGTCGCCCGGGCCGCCGTGGAGGCGCCGGGGACGTCGTCGAGCTGGTCGTTCATCGAATCCTTTCAGCGTGGAGACCCCGGCCTTCAGGCCGGGGAGGAAAC